>CACEPH010000004.1 GCA_902561465.1 uncultured Pelagibacteraceae bacterium | reverse complement strand
TGCAGCGGCGGCAGAATTAAATTCTATTAGTGATGAATTTTTTGAAATGAGAAATCATAACCCTGAGTACTTAAGACAGGCAGAGGCAATTTTTAATGAAATTAAAGAATACATGGATGGATTGGATGATGGGTTAGAATTAGATTATATAAAAGATATTAAAAAACTTGTACGTAGAATTGAGTACGCAAGTATTTTTCCTCCCAAAACTTTGGATGAATTAGAAAATTCAATTAGAGCTTTTGACAAAGTTCAAAGTAATGAGCAAGGAAATTTAAGAACAATAGATATTCTTTTATTTCCAGCTGGAACAATTGTTGCAAGCGGTCCTCAATGTTCAGAAGCTGGTCCTGGTAGATGGTTACCAAAACCTTCTGATACTTTTAGAATTTTTGGTGAGATGTTGAAACCAAGCGTTGGATATAAAATGATTCCTATGCTTTGGTATGAAATGATGGGAGTTAATAAAATTGTTGGGTTTATTCTTCCTGATTGGATAGCTGATATCATGCCAGGTAAATACCCGGTACATAACCAAGATGGAACAGTTGATCCAAATTTCAAAAGTAAAGTTTTAGATATTGCTACTGGTGAGTTTGAAGCTTTCAAAATTCCAGTTCCTACAGGACACATTTGGGATTCTTTTTTAAGAGTATTTTTAGGATTGTCTCTTGGAATAATACTTGGTGTTCCTTTAGGTTTATTTATGGGATTAAATAGATTTGCTAAAGGATTTTTCGATCCCATGGTTGAATTATACAGACCAGTTCCTCCACTTGCTTGGGCGCCATTAGTAATAACAGTTTTTGGAATTGATAACGTTGGAAAAGTTTTCTTATTATTTATGGTTTCTTTTTCGATTATGATTATTTCAGCAAGAGCAGGTGCATCAGGAACTCAACTATCAAAAATTCATGCTGCTCACTCGCTTGGAGCTTCTAGATGGCAAATCATTAGAGAAGTTATATTTCCTAACTCTCTGCCAGAAATACTAACAGGAATAAGAGTTGCTGTTGGTATGTGTTGGGGAACACTAGTAGCTGCTGAGTTCTTGGCAGGAACAACTGGTATTGGGTTTGTTGAAAATGTAGCTCGAAAGTATATGCAGTATGAAGTAATTTGGATCACAATATTCGTAATGGGAATGTTAGGACTACTATTTGATTTAACGATTAGAAAAATTATAGATAAAACAATTCCATGGAGAGGAAAAGGATAATATTTAATAAAACATAAAAAGCCAAAATACTCATGAAAACTACAATAAATAGATTTATAAATTTCCAGGCCGTTTGATTTTTTAAATATTTTGATAGAAATTTAGACAAAAAACCTAGACTAAAAAAAAACAAAAAAGAAGCAATTGCAGCCCCTACACCAAAATAATACTTTTGTGTAATTAGAAAATTCTTAGAAAAATTTCCAAGAAAAAAAACAGTATCTGAATAAACATGAGGGTTTAAATAGGTAAAACCTAATGTTTTAATTACCGTATTTTTTAATGAAATAGTGCTATTTTCAAAATTAATCTTTAAGTTGTCATATTTAATTCTTATTTTACCAATTACAAAGTAAACGAGAAAAGCTAAAAGCAATATGTTGAAAATTAACTCTACGATATTATTAAAAAAGCTTCTAAAGTATTCAAATAAAAAAATCCCAAAGAAAATTAACAACAGGTCTGATATTGAACAAATTAAACAAACTAAAATAACATATTGTTTTTTAAGACCTTGCTCTATAACAAATATATTTTGTGCACCAATGGCTAAAATTAAACTTAATCCTGTAAAAAATCCAAGTAAAACAAAACTTATATCTTGCATATTTTACTTATTAGCATAAATAAATAAGTATGTTATCAAATAAAAAAATTGTATGTCCAAATAACCTTATTAATGTAGCTAAAAAAGTTGGTAAGGTCGATGCTGCCATTGTCAATGCTGGAGAAATTTTTCCAATGGAGTCTGTGCATAAAGCAGTTAAAAATAATTTAATTAACCCTATATTTATAGGAAACGAAATCGAAATAAAAAAATATGCAGAAAAACTAAACTGGGATATTTCTAAATACGAATTAATTAGTGAAAAAAATGAAAATGACACTGCACCCATAGCAGCAAAACTAGCAAGCGAAGGAAAAGTAAAAATTATAGTTAAAGGACATATTCATACAGATGTCTTAATGAAATCTGTTTTAAAAAGAGATTTAAATTTAATTGGAAAAAAAAGATTAAGTCATGTCTGGCATATGACCTTAGGAACTGATGATAAACCTTTAATTATTACTGATGGAGTCGTTAACGTACTACCAAAATTAGAAGTCAAAATGCATATACTTAAAAATGCTGTAGACTTTGCAAACAAAATTGGAATTTCTAAACCTAAAGTAGCTGTATTATCTGCAACTGAAGAAATTTTAGAAAGCGTTCCAAGCTCAATTGATGCTGATAAAATTACAAAACGTGCTAAAGAAGAAAATATTAATGCTGATGTATTTGGTCCTTTAGCTTTTGACAATTCAGTTTCAAAAAAATCAGCTGCCATTAAAAAAATTAAAAATAATGTTTCTGGTGACTTAGATATTATGTTAGTTCCCAATGTAGAATCTGGTAATGCTTTAGTAAAAATGATGATTTATTTTATGGGAGCTTGTGCTGCAGGCGTTGTTCTTGGAGGTAAAGCTCCAGTCGTTATTACTAGTCGATCAGATGAAGCTGAAGCTAGATTGGCTTCAATAGCTGCTGCGGTGGTATCTTTAGATCAATAAAACTATTTTTGGAGCGCTACAAGATCCATCATGAATTTCCTTAAACGCTTTAGCTCCATCTTTTAAATTTCTATATTCAATCCAATCAAGACTTCCTATTTCTCTATTAGATAAAATATTTAATGTTTTTTTAAAATCTTCGTTTGTGTAACAGTAAGTTCCTATAAATGTTATTTCTTGAAGTGTAGCTTTTCTAAAATCGAAATTACCTCCTGATTGAGTAAGTCCTATATGTATAATAGTCCCTCCAGGTTTAATGGATTTTATCGCTTGCAATCTTGTGGCTTCAAGACCAACAGTGTCAAAAACTATATCAAAATTGCTTTCTACTATATTTTTGCTTTCAGGACTTACGGGCATTGCATTTAAATATTTGGAACACTCTTTTAATCTTTTGTTATTAGGATCTACAATAGTTATATCATCACATTTTTTTACATTCGATAATATCAGTCCACAAAGTAAGCCAATCGCTCCACCTCCAATAACTAGTGCTTTGCTTTTTTTAATATCTTTTAAAATAGATTTTTGACCAAGTTCTACAGCGTGAAAAGCAACTGCTGTTGGCTCAGCTATTGGGGCTTCCTTGATACTAAGTCCTTTTGGTAGTTTGTAAATATTTTTTTCTGGTATAGAAACAAATTCTGCAAAACCTCCTTGTCTTTCAATTGGTCTATTCATTCCCAAAATTATTCTTTTTTCACAAAGATGTTCATTGCCATTTTGACAGTAACTACACTTACCACATGTTATTAAAGGATTAAGCACAACTTCTTTTCCAATATCTTTTCCCTTGTCTATAATTCCGCTTATTTCATGTCCTAATATTAATGGAGGAATTCTTCTATTATCTTTACCGTGATAAGCGTGCATATCAGAACCACATATTCCAGATGCAGTAACTTTTATTATACTTTCTCCAGTTTTTGGTTTTGGATTATTTTCTTCTCTATAAATTAATTTTTGAGTATTTGTATAAACAAGAGCCCGCATATTTATTTAGTATGACCATACTTTTGCAATCTTATATCTCCTGTTCTTGCGTGAGCTTCCATTCCTTCGGCTCTACCCAGTCTAGCTGCAGTAGCTCCTACAATTTTATTAGCCTCTTTGGTCATCCTTTGAAAAGTTAATGTTTTAATAAATTTTCCAACAGATAAACCTCCAGTATATCTTCCTCCTCCTTTGGTTGGTAAAATATGATTAGGCCCAGAACATTTGTCTCCATAAGCCACTGTTGTTTCTTCACCTAAGAATAATGATCCATAATTTTTTAATCTCTTTAACCACCAATCTAATTTTTCAGCATGAACCTCTAAGTGTTCAGCCGCATACTGATCACTAATTTGAGCCATATCTTCATCAGTATCACAAAGAATTACTTCTCCATAATCTCTCCATGCTGGTTCGGCGCTTGATCTTGGACCTTCAGGTAATTCAGCAATTAGTTCTGGAATTCTTTTCATTATATAATCAGCGACTGATTTATCTGTAGTAAAAACCCATCCTGGTGAATTGTAACCGTGCTCCGCCTGGCCGACTATATCTGCCGCAACTATTTCTTTGTCAGCAGATTTATCTGCAATAATTGCTATCTCAGTTGGACCCGCAAACTGATCGATTCCTACTTGTCCGTAAACTATTCTTTTAGCTTCAGATACATATTGGTTTCCAGCACCAACTAAAAAATCAACTGGAGGATTACCAAAACATCCGTAGGTCATTGAACCTATAGCAGCTATACCTCCTAAATTTAATATAATGTCAGCTCCACAAAGATTTGCTGCATAAATAATTCCTGGATGAGCTCCATTCTCATTTTTTGGTGGACTTGCACAAATTATAGTTTTTACCCCAGCAACCTTAGCCGGAGTTATGGCCATTGTTGCGGAAGAAATATGCGCGTATCGTCCTCCTGGTATATAACAACCTGCCGAACTGACTGGTATAAGTCTTTGACCTGCAAATAATCCTTTTGAAAGTTCAACCTCAAATTCATTATTCATGCTTTTAAGTTGATGTTCTGCAAATTTTTTGATTCTTTCATAAGCAAACTGAACATCATCTTTTGTTTTTTGATTAACTTTTTTTGTAGCTTCCTCTATCTTTTCTTTTGAAACAATTATCTCACCTTCATATTTATCAAATTTTTTTGTAATTTCTTTAATGCTCTCTTCTCTTCTTTTTTCGATATCATTAAGAATACTTTGAACAGTTGCTCTAGTCTTATTATCGTCAGATGATGGAGTTTTAATTGCTTTTTTTAAATATTTTATAGCCATATATGAATTTTTATGATTTTATTTTTAATTTAATATATAAATATTTTATTCTATGAAAAAGAATTATCCAAGAGATATGATTGGTTATGGGTCAAAAACACCAGTCATAAAATGGCCAAATGGTGCAAAAATAGCTCTTCAAATAGTTTTAAACTATGAGGAAGGAGCTGAAAACTCTGTATTGCATGGTGATAAAATGTCGGAGACCTTTTTGTCAGAAATAATTGGAGCTCAACCAATTAAAGGAAGACACATTAATATGGAATCTTTTTATGAGTATGGTTCAAAAAGAGGTTTTTGGAGATTGCATGAACTTTTTCAAAAAAAAAATATACCTATAACTATTTTTGGTGTTGGAATGGCTTTAGAAAGAAATAAAGATGTATGCGATGCTATAAAAGAATCTGATTATGAAGTTGCCTCGCATGGATGGAGATGGATAGATTATCAAAAAATACCAAAAGCAACAGAAAAAAAACATATGCAGCTTGCTATTCAATCAATTAAAAAAATATTTGGTAAGAGACCTTTGGGTTGGTACACGGGCCGCTGTAGCCCTAATACTCGAGATTTAGTTATAGAAGAAGGAGGTTTTCTTTATGACAGTGACTCTTATAGTGATGATTTACCTTACTGGATAATTAAAGGAAAAAAGAAACAATTAATAATTCCTTACACACTAGATAATAATGATATGAGATTTGCAACCAATCAAGGTTTTAATAGTGGTGATCAATTTTTTACTTACCTTAAAGATAGTTTTGATGCTCTATATGAAGAAGGTAAAACAAATCCAAAAATGATGTCTATAGGATTGCATTGTAGATTAATTGGAAGACCTGGAAGAATCCAATCTCTAAAAAAATTCTTAGATTATGTTTTAAAACATGATGATGTCTGGTTGTGTAAAAGAATTGATATAGCTAAACATTGGATTAAAAATTATTCAAATATATAATTTTAATTATGAGTAAAAATAAAAATATTTTTTTAAATGGCCTAATTGATTTGGCTCAATCACGCTTGGGATCGAGTATCGTATATAAAACGGACGAGTTTTTTGCACCTGCTAAAAGAATTATTAATCCTTGGCCACCAATATTTAAAGAAGGAGTTTTTGACAAACATGGAAAATGGATGGATGGATGGGAGACCAGAAGAAAAAGAAACAAAGGTCATGACTATTTAATTTTAAAATTGGGTAGACCAGGTAAAATACATAAAGTAGATATTGATACTTCTTATTTTAACGGAAATCAGCCAAGCAAAATTTCACTTGATGCATGTTATAGTAAAAATAAATTGCCTAATAAAAATACAAAATGGATAAAAATTTTAAAAAAAAAAACAACTAAACCTAATAGCCATCATTTTTTTAATATAAAAAATAAATCTATCTTTACTCATATAAAATTAAATATTTATCCTGATGGTGGTGTTGCCAGAATTAGAATTTATGGTGAAATGAAAATTAATAAAAGATTTAAAAAAAAAATTATGAATCTTGCTTCTGTTTTAAGTGGAGCGACACCTATTGCTTGTAATAATGAACATTTTGGAAGAGCAGAAAATATCTTAGCGCCAGGAGTGGGTAAAAATATGGGTGACGGATGGGAAACGAGAAGAAGCAGAGGAAAAAATTTCGATTGGCTAATTTTAAAATGCGCAACTGCCGGTAAAATAAATAAAATTCAAATTGATACTCACCACTTCAAAGGTAATTATCCTGACAAATGTTCCTTACAAGCTGCCTACTTAAATAAAAACATCTCATCTAAAAATATTGTTAAGAAATCAAAAAATTGGAAATTGCTGTTAAACAAAGTTAAACTTCATGCTCATAAAAAGCATAATTTTAATAATAAGTTGATGAAAAATAAAAAAATTAATTATATAAAAATAAATATTTATCCTGATGGAGGTATTTCAAGAATCAGGCTTTTAGGTAGACCAGAATAATGCAAAAAATCATTAAACCAATAAAGATAAATAGGTCAAACTTTGCTGCATATGGCGATTTAATAACAACAGATGATATTAATCCCATAGACATAAATGCAGGATATGCAAAACGTTTTGACAATCTAGCAAATCTGAATACCACAAAAGATGATGGAAAAACTATAGTAAGCATTTTTTCAGCCTTAAAAAGAACTTTCCCTATGACCGTAGATATGATGGAAAAACACCCTTTAGGTAGTCAGGCTTTTATACCAATGAAAGAAACTACTTTTCTTTGTTTTGTGGCACCAAAAGGCGAATACCCTGAGATAAATAAAATTCAATCTTTTATTATACCGCCAAAAACTGGAATAAATTACAAGCCTGGAATCTGGCATTTTCCTTTAATTTCAACAGAAGATATAAATTTTCTGGTAATTGATAGGATGGGTAAAGGTGAAAATTTAATTATTCATAAGTTTGAAAAAGAAAAGATCATTCTTAATTATTAGAAAATAAAAAAGTTCCGCTACAACTTAATGAAATAAAAAAAAACCCGCTATATTTCTATAGCGGGTTTTAATTTTTAAAGTTTAAATATTATCTTCTAGACTTTTGTCCTGACATCATTAGATGTAGTACTGTTCCTAAAGCTGCACCAATTATCCATGCATATCCACCTAAACCTGATAATGCAGGGTGCCATACTGTTAGTACTGAGAACACACCAGCTATTGCCCATGCTACAAAAGCTTTTTGATTCCAACCATCGTTGTAATAATACTTGCTACCTTTTTTAGCTGAGAATAACTGATTAACATCAAGTCTTTGTTTCTTGATTACATAATAATCTACAATCATTATTCCATAAACTGGCGCTAGTATTGCTCCAAGCGTATTTACAAATGGAAACATTCCAACTTGACTTATGAAAGAAACCCAAAGTGCACCAATAATAAAACCAACTATAGAGGTAATTAGTCCACCCGTTCTAAAATCAATTTTGCTTGGTATCAAGTTTGCTAAGTCATATGCTGGAGGCACGAAGTTCGCAACCATATTAATTCCAATTGTCGCTGCAAAGAATGCAAATGCTGCAATAACTGTTAATCCTAAGTTACCAACACGTGCAACCATATCAGTTGGATTTGTAATAGTTTCTCCAAAAACTGAAACTGTTCCTGCTGTGACCATCAAAGCTATAAAGGAGAACAAGAAAATGTTACCAGGTAATCCCCAAAGATTTCCTTTTCTCATTTCTTTTTCATTTTTTACAAATCTTGAAAAGTCACCAAAATTTATTACCACTGCAGCAAAGTATGCAACCATAGTTCCAAAAATTGCTAAGAAAGCAGCAAAAGCTCCACCGCTGTAATCACCAACTCCTGAGAAAATGTTACCAACCTCAGACAGAAGATTTCCTCCTGCTTTACCCCAGATCACTAACATTAATACTATCATTACTGCATATACTGCTGGTCCCGCAAAGTTTAAAAATTTTCTAATTAAATCAATACCTTGCCAGAATAAATAAATTTGGAAGCCTGCAACAAAAATAAATGAAATCCATTCGATTCCATTCATTCCTAAAAGAATTGCATCTCCACCATCTGATCCTGATAAACCTTTAAGTAAAAGTGCTACTGCTGTTGATGCAAAATATGTTTGTGCACCATACCAGAACATAGCAACAATACCTCTAACCATTGCCGGAAAGTTTGCGCCAATGACTCCCATACTTGCTCGTGCAAATACCGGATAAGGAATTCCATGTTTAACACTTGGAGCTCCTGAAAGGTTTACTAACCACATTATAAAAAATCCTGCGAGAAGAATCGCTAAGAATACAGCCCAACCATTTAGGCCATAAGTTAAGAACAAAGATGCTGCCAAAGTATAACCAAATAAACTTTGAACATCGTTTGCCCAAACGTTAAAGATTTCAAACCATCCCCAATTTTTCTTTTTTTTATCAGTTGGAGCTAAATCTTTATTGTATAAGCGTTTGTCTCGACTTCTAACTGTGCTCATAATCTCCCTCGTTAATTATTAATTTTAAGTCCGGGAATACTACCCATTTTTTAATTATGATAAAAGTTAAATTACTATTATTTTTATCTTGAATCAGCGGCTAATTATAAAAGGTTTTACACTATGGTCCGTAGATCATGGTCGGTAGCCATAGAACGAGTTTTGGAAAAATTACAATCAATATTAATCCTATAATTTGCAAAACCATAAATTGCATCATTCCAATATAGATATCTTTTAAGTCCCATTCTGGTACCACTCCTTTTAAAAAATACGCTGAAAGAGCAACGGGAGGTGATAGCCAGGCGGTTTGTAGGTTAACTGCAACCAAAATTGCAAACCAAGTTAAATTAAATCCTAAACTTTCAATTAAAGGAAGAATAATTGGAATGATAATTAATACTATAGGTACCCACTCTAACGGCCAACCTAATAAAAAAATCATTGCCATTACAATAAATAAAATAAAATATTTATTTATCTCTAAGCCTAACAGAAAATCTGTTAAAACCATCGGTGTTCCCAATCTTGAAAACACAGACCCAAAAAAGTTCGACGCTGCAACTAGCACCATGATTAAAGCAGTAATTTCTAAAGTTTTAACTAGAGATTCTTGTAATTTATTAAATGTTAATTTTTTATAAGCTAATGCTAATAGCATAGCTCCCATAGCTCCACAGCCAGCAGCTTCAGTTGGAGTTGCAAAACCAAATAATATACTTCCTAACGCAGCAAAAACTAAAGCTGCTGGAGGAACTAAGCCTAAAAAGAATTCAATCCAAACTTGCTTCATGCTTGTTGCTCTCATTTCTTCAGGTAAAACTGGACCTAAGCTTGGATTTAGCCAACAACGAAGTGTTGTGTATCCTGCATATAATAATGCTAACAATATTCCTGGAATTATTGCTGCAGCAAATAAATCAGTGACTGGAATTTCCATAATAGGTCCCATAACAACTAACATAATGCTTGGAGGTATTAAAATTCCTAAAGTTCCTCCTGCAGTAATTGTTCCTGCTGCCAAACGAACATCATAACCAGATTTGTTCATTGATTTAGCTGCCATGATTCCTAATATTGTTACTGATGCTCCCACTATGCCTGTAGCCGCTGCAAATATTACAGAAACAAAAAGCACAGCATAATATAATGATCCTCTAACCCTAGCTAACATGAGTTGAACGGATGAAAATAATCTTTCCATTAATCCTGCTTGCTCCATCATAATTCCCATAAAGACAAAGAGTGGTACGGCGGACAGAGCCTGCTCGGTCATGACCATGGAAAACTGCAAGGTCATTAAGTAAAAAACCAAAGGGCCAAAGCCTAGATATCCAAAAACAAATCCTAAAAATATTAAGGTAAATGAAATAGGAAAGCCTACAAAAATTGCAAATAACATTACTGCAACTAAGATAAAGCCTAAAGTAGATGGACTGATTATTTCTGCTATCATTTTTTATCGGGCCACCTACCCCTTGTAGCCGCATAGTAACTTTTTAAAACTTCTGAAATTCCTTGAATAAGTAAAAATAATATACCAAACCATAAACAAGCTTTAATAGGCCACATATATGGCATCCAAGCCGTATCCATCCCTCGTTCACTTCTCATAATTGATTCCTGGACGAATCCAGTTGTCATGTAAAAAAAGAATAAAAGACCTGGAAAGTAGAATAAAATATATAAAGTTGTATCAACTATACCTTGTGTTTTAACTTTAAAATTTCTGTATAAAAAATCTGCTCTTATATGAACACCTTTAGATAAAGCATATCCAGCACCTAACATAAATAGTGCCCCGTATAAGAACCTGCTCATATCATAAGCCCACATAGTTGGAGCTGTAAAAAGTTTTCTGGCCAAAACTTCATAAACCATGGCAAGTATTAACGGTACTGTTATCCAGCAAACAATATTGCCAGTCCATTTGCTAAATAAATCTATTTTTGTAATAAGTGATGCCATCCATTTTGGCATATCATCAGGCATTTTTGCAGGACCAGATCTTCGTTCTGCTATCGTTTCATCAGTAATATCTAATTTTGTAGTTTCATCACTCATATTTATCCCTCAAAAAAATAAAGCGGACTGTAAAGTCCGCTTTATTTTAAATATTTTTATAGTCTTTAAAACTACTATTTTAATGTCGCTGCGTGAGCCATTCCTAGCTTAGCATTTGACATTTGAGCACCACTCCAGAATGGAACAGCTATATCAGCAAAGTCTTTTTGAGACTGCCATACTTTAGCAAAGAATTTATTCTTTGCGGCGTTCGTCTCTAAAGCTTTCTTCGCTGCTGCCATATATGCTGGAAAGTAGTCAGCTGGAGTATCATGTAAAATTACTCCATGTTTACCAGTAAGTTCTGCAAGAGCTTTTCCGTTTTCGTATATTCTGTAGCTCATTGATTTACTTAAAGAAGCATTAGACGCAACTTCAAAAGCTTTCTTTTGAAGATCTGTTAAACTTCTATAAACCTTACCGTTTATATAAACGTCAGCATTTACCACTACTTGGTGTAAACCTTGTAAGTAATAGTGCTTAAGAACTTTTTGGAAACCAAATGTCATGTCCGGTTTTGGACAGCACCATTCAGCTGCATCAATAGTTCCTGCTTCAAGAGCTGGAAGAATATCTCCACCACCCATTGCAACAGATGCTACACCAATGTCTTTATAAGTTTGCCCTGGAATTCCCGGAGGAGTTCTGAACTTGTACTTTCTAAAGTCATCCATGCTATTAATTGGTTCTTTGAACCAACCAAGAGCTTCTGGACCAACTGGCTGAAGCATAAATCCTTTAATATCTCTTTTCATTTCTTTCCAAAGTTGGTCGTAAAGTTCTTTACCACCACCGTACTGGAACCAAGATAAAAATGCGATATTATCAATTCCTACACCTGCACCTGCTACTGGAGAACCAAATAACATAGCCGCAGGGTGTTCACCTGACCAGTAATGAGTCCAAGCAAAGCCACAATCGATCAGTCCTTTATCAACTGCATCTAAAGTTTCTTTAACTCCTACTACAGTACCTGCAGGAAGAATTTCAAATTTAATTTCGCCATTTGTAAGTGCGGTAATATCATTACCCCAATCTTTTAACATTTTAACTTCATCAGCTTTTGCACTGATAACAGTTTGGCATTTTAATGTTTTCGCAGCATTTGCTGATACCGTAAAGCCGATAAATAGCACAATACCTAAAAACAAAGATATGATTTTTCTCATATTCCCTCTTTTATTAATTAATAAAAAAATGAATTGGACTATAATGGAAAAGATATATCAAGATAAAATATCTTACATTTTGACATTCTTTAACTTATAAATACATTTCAACCTAAAATGGAAGAGTTTGATTACATAATAATTGGTGCCGGATCTGCTGGTTGTGTTCTTGCTAATAGACTTTCAGCTAATCCTAAAATGAAAATTTTACTTCTTGAAGCAGGAGGAAAAGATACTAGTCCATGGATACATATTCCAGGAGGATATTTTAAAACTATGCACAATCCTAAAACTGATTGGTGTTTTAAAATAGAAAAAGATAAAGGCCTTAATAATAGAGAAATGAACTACCCGAGAGGAAAAACTCTTGGTGGAAGTTCTTCAATAAATGGGATGTTATATATTAGAGGTCAATCTAAAGATTATGATTATTGGCGTCAACTCGGAAACGTTGGTTGGTCTTGGGAAGATGTTTTACCTTATTTTAAAAAATCTGAAGATAATCAAAATGGAGAAAATGAATTTCATGGTGTAGGAGGACCAATAAAAGTTGAAAAAATACGATCTACTTTTAAGGTTTTGGATTTATTTTTAGAGGCCTCAACAGAATTTGGTTACAAAAAAACTTCAGACTTTAATTCTGGTAATAATGAAGGGATGGGTTATTTTCCTTTCACTGTCAAAAATGGGTTTAGGTGCAGTGCATCAGTTGGATATTTAAATCCTGTAAAAAAAAGAAAAAATCTAAAAATTTTAACTGAAGCTCATATTAAAAATATAGAATTTAAAAATAATAAAGCTACTAAAGTAAATTATTGGAAAGGAAATGAGCTATTTTCTGTAAAAGTTAATAAAGAAATAATTTTGAGCGCTGGATCGATTGGCTCTCCCCATATACTTCAAGCTTCTGGTGTAGGACCTGGTGAATTGCTTAAAAAAAATAATATCAATATTACAAAAGATCTCCCTGGAGTTGGAAAAAATCTTACTGACCATTTAATGTTAAGACCAGTTTATAAAATTAAAAATTTAGAAACTCTAAATGACATATACTATAGTTATTATAAAAAAATTTTAACTGGTTTAAAATTTTTTATTTTGAGAAAAGGACCTTTAACTGTAGGAGCAAGTTACTTATGTGGTTTTATTAAAAGTGATCCCCATCTAGAAACACCCAACTTACAATTCCATGTATCTCCTGCAAGTACTGATTATTTAGGAAAATCAACTCTACATAACTTTCCAGCATTTACTCCTACCATTGCGAATATAAGACCTACAAGCAGAGGTTCGATTGAAATTAAATCTCCAGATACAAGAATTTCCCCAAAAATTTTTATGAATTACTTATCTACAGATGAAGATAGAGCAATAGCAGGTAAATCTTTAAAAATTGTAAGAAAAATAGTTATGAATTCTAAGGCATACAAACCTTATGAACCTGAAGAATTAAGACCAGGAATTAATATTACCGATGATGAAACCCTTGCTGACGAAGCTGGCAAATATGCTAATACAATATTTCACCCGGTAAGTACTTGTAGAATGGGAAATGATGAAAATGCTGTTGTAAATAACAGATTGTTTGCCTATGGGTTTAAAAATTTAAGAATAGTAGATGCTTCAGTAATGCCACATATAACATCTGGAAATACTAACGCTCCAACTATTATGATTGCCGAAAAAGCTTCTGACATGATAATAGAAGATAGCAAATCATGATCGAGCAAATAGTAATTTTTTTTCAAATAGTATTTATTGATTTAGTTTTAGCTGGTGATAACGCAATTATTATTGGAATGGTTGCCTCTCAGTTTAAAGATGAGGTAAGAAAAAAAATTATATTTTGGGGTATTGGAGCAGCAATTATTTTAAGAATAATATTTACTTTAATAACTGCATATCTTCTGCAAATTAATGGTCTTAAAACTATTGGTGGACTGCTTCTACTATATATTGCTTATAAACTTTACAAAGATGTCATTAAATCTGAAATGAATAATGAAAATAAAATTAAAGCCAACAACCCAAATTTTTTTAAGGCAATAATGACGGTCATAATTGCCGATGTTAGCATGAGTCTCGATAATGTTTTAGGTGTAGCAGGAGCCGCTAGAGATCATTACTTTTTATTAGTTTTTGGTTTAATTTTATCAATTATACTTATGGCTACAGTAGCAACCATCATATCTAAATGGATCAAAAAATATAAATGGATAGGATGGCTGGGTTTGATAGCAATACTGGCAGTCGCCTTAGAATTAATTTATAGTGATTTAAAAATATTTATATAAAAATATGTACCTTAATAAAATTAATTTAAAAAATAAAACTGCTTTAATTACTGGTGCTGGAAAAGGTATTGGTAGAGCATGCGCAATAGCTCTTGCTGAAGCTGGAGCTGATCTTATTATTGTTAGTAGAACTGAAAAAGATTTAAATAATGTTTCTAAAATTGTAAAAAAATTAAAATCAAAATGCTCAGCTTATGTTTGCGATGTTACTAACTACAATCAGATTAAAAACATTATAAATAAACAAAAAAGAATTGATATTTTAGTGAATAATGCTGGACACAACATTCCAGAACATTTTACTAAAGTTCAAAAAAAAAATATGGAATATTTAGTAAAACTAAATACCATATCTACATTTCATGTGGCACAGTTGTGTACTCTTAAAATGCTAGAGGCAAAAAATAGAAAAAAAATTGGAGGATCTATAATAAATATGTCTTCACAAATGGCTCATGTGGGAGGACCTATCAGAAGTGTTTATAATATGACAAAATCGGGCCTAGAAGGATTAACTAAAGGAATGGCTATAGATTTAGCTAAGAACAATATTAGAGTAAACACAGTATGCCCAACCTTTGTAGTTACACCAATGACAAAAAAATTTTTAAAAAGTAAAAAATTTAAAAATGATACGCTTAAAAAAATCCCTATGGGAAAATTTGCTGAATTAGGGGACGTAGCAACAGCTGTTGCATTTTTAGCTTCGGACTCATCTAAAATGATTACCGGAACTTCAATTTTAGTGGATGGTGGCTGGACAGCAATATAAAGAGGTAGATACAAATGAGTAATTTTGAAGACGTTAAAAAATTTATGAAAACATTTGGTCAAAGAGTAATCAGTAAACCACAATTTCCAGATGAAAAAACTATGAAACTTAGATTTGATTTAATCAAAGAAGAACTAAACGAATTAGAAGTAGCGATGAAAGAAAAAGACTTAAAAGAAGTAGCTGATGCTTTGACTGATATTCTTTATGTTACCTATGGAGCAGGTTGTGCTTATGGAATAGATTTAGATAAATGCTTTAAGGAAGTCCAAAGAGCAAATATGAGTAAATTAGGCAAAGATGGAAAGCCTATCTATAATGAAAAAGGTAAAGTTATGAAAGGACCAAATTATTCCGAACCTGATTTAAAACAATTTGTCGAGTAATTTAATAAGTGACCATTCATTTTAAAAAAGAAGAATTTCTAGAAAGAAAATCTAAAGTAATAGAAAAATTAAAAAAACAGAATCTTGATGGATTGTTAATGTTTAGACAAGAATCAATGTATTGGCTAACAGGTTACGATACCTTTGGTTATGTTTATTTTCAGTGTCTAATTTTAACCTTAAAAGGAGATTTAGTTTTATTAACAAGAGCTCCCGACTTGAGACAAGCTGAAAATACTTCTATTATAAAAGATATTAGAATTTGGATAGATAAAGAAAAATCTAATCCAGCGAACGAATTAAAAAAAATTTTATCTGAACTTGGTTTAGAAAATTCTAATTTAGGTGTTGAGTATGAGGCTTATGGATTAACTGGAAGAAATGCTCTTAAACTTAATAATTCTTTAAAAAATTTTGCAAAACTTTATGATCAATCCGAATTAGTTTCTTTACTAAGAGTCATAAAATCTCCAGCTGAAATAATATACGTAAGAAAAGCAGCCGAGCTAGCAGATAGAGCTATGGAAGCTGCTTGGAAATATTCACATGCAGGAGTAAATGAATCAAAAATTTTATCTGAAATGCAAGGAGTTATATTTAATGGTGGCGGAGATTATCCTGCCAATGAATTTATCATAGGATCAGGAAAAAATGCTTTGCTTTGTCGTTATCAAAGTGAAAAGAGAAAGTTAGATAAAACTGACCAATTATCGATAGAATGGGCCGGAACCTATAAACATTATCACTCAGCAATGTTTAGAACTATTCCTATTGGCAAGGTAAATGAAAAGCAAAAAAAAATGTATTCGGTCTGTTTTGAATCACTAAAAGCATGTGAAAATAAATTAAAACCGGGTAATAAAATAGGCGATGTTTTTGATGCTCATGCTAAAATTTTTGATGAAATGGGTTATAAAAAATCTAGAATGAATGCTTGTGGATACTCTATGGGCGCTACTTTTGCTCCCAATTGGATGGATTGGCCTATGTTATATACTGGGAATCCTTTTATTTTAACTCAAGGAATGGTCTTTTTCATGCATATGATTTTAATGGATAGTGAAAGCCAACTTGCTATGAATTTAGGAGAAACTTATTTAGTAACTGATTCTGGAAATGAAAGATTAGGCAAAAAAAAATTAGATTTAGTTATAGGTTAAAATTTTTCAATTTCTTTGTGGACGCATATCCTTTGCATTAATTCCCGCAACTTTAACTGGCTTTTTCATAGCATCTCTTCTAAAAGGTTCCCCAAGTTCTTGATTTAAAATTACTTCTATAAAAGTTGTAACACCTTTTTTTTGTTCTTCACAAGATTTTTTTAAAGCATCTGTTAATTCTTGTTGTGTTTTAACCTGAACTCCCTTTAATCCACAACCTTGTGCTACCTTTGCATAGCTCAATTCAGGATCTAGTTCTGTTCCTACAAAATTATCATCAAACCAAAGTATTGAGTTTCTTTTTTCTGCTCCCCACTGATAATTTCTAAAAATTACCATTGTAACAGATGGCCATTCTTTTCGGTTACAAGAGCTCATTTCGCTCATGCTTATTCCAAACGCACCGTCACCAGCAAAACCAACAACAGGAACATTGGGACATCCAATTTTTGCACCAAGTATTGCTGGAAATCCGTATCCACATGGACCAAAAAGACCTGGAGCTAAATATTTTCTACCTTCCTCAAAAGTAGGATAAGCGTTACCTATAGCGCAATTATTTCCAATATCACTTGAAATTATTGCATTTGGAGGAAGTCCTGCTTGAATAGCTCTCCATGCCATACGTGGTGACATTCTATCTTTGTCTCTCTTACGAGCGTCTTTATTCCATGTAGTGCCTGGATCATCTTCTTCATGATCTAAACTTGTTAATTTTTGTAACCATGCTGATTTTGTTTGATGAATTAAAGCTTTTCGTTTTTCTCTATCGTTATTGCCTGCATTTTTAGATAACTTTGATAATAACTGTTGTGCAACTAACTTAGCATCTCCACAAATTCCAACTGTTACTTTTTTTGTTAAACCAATCCTGTCTGAATTCATGTCAACTTGTATTATGCTAGCTTTCTTAGGCCAGTAATCTATTCCGTACCCGGGTAAAGTTGAAAAAGGATTTAGACGAGTGCCTAAAGCCAAAACAACATCTGCTTTTGAAATTAATTCCATTGCTGCTTTTGAGCCGTTATATCCCAAAGGACCAACTGCTAAAGGATGACTTCCTGGAAAACTATCATTGTGTTGATAGCCAGAGCAAACTGGCGCATCTAATCGTTCAGCTAATTTTTTGCAATCTTGAATAGCATTACCAATAACTACACCTGCGCCAGATAGTATCACAGGAAATTTTGCATTAGATAATAATTCTGCTGCTTTAGAAACTGCACTTGATCCACCTGATTGTCTTTCTAAACGAACAATTGGAGGTAGTTCTATATCAACTACTTGAGTCCAATAATCCCTAGGGACATTTATTTGTGCTGGAGCAGATCCTCTTATTGCTTTTTCTATAACACGATTTAATACTTCTGCCATCCTAGATGGATCTCTTACTTCTTCTTGGTAACAAACCATATCTTTAAAAAGATTCATTTGTTCAACTTCTTGAAATCCTCCTTGACCCATTGTTTTATTTGCCGCCTGTGGAGTTACTAAAAGCATTGGAGTGTGATTCCAATATGCTGTTTTGATAGGAGTTACCAAACCAGTAATACCTGGTCCATTTTGAGCTATGCACATTGCTATTTTGCCTGTAGAGCGAGTATAGCCATCTGCAATTAATCCTCCATTTGACTCATGAGCAACATCCCAAAAGGTAATACCTGCTTTTGGAAACAGATCAGAAATTGGCATAAAAGCTGAACCAATAATTCCAAATGAATGCTCTATACCATGCATCTGCAAAACTTTTACAAAGGCTTCTTCAGTTGTCATTTTCGTCATGATAAATCCTTAAAAAATACTTTAAATATATCAATTTTAAGGCTATATCCAGTATGAAAATGCCTCAAACAGATTTGATTATTCATGATGAAAAAGACAATGTAGCTGTAGTTGTTATTGATAAAACTTCAAAAAATCAAGAATGTATTGGTTGGATAATGGAAAATGATAAAACAATTAAAATAAAATCAATTAGTGAAATTCCATTAGGTCACAAAATTGCTCTTAAAGATTTCAAATCAGGAGATGTTATATTAAAATATGGCCATGATATTGGTAAGGTAGTAGCTCCAATTAAAAAAGGTGATCACGTACATGTACATAATGTCAAAACTAAAAAGTGGTAATTAATTATGTCTATTTCAAAAACATTTATGGGCTATAAAAGAGAGAATGGAAGAGTAGGAATTAGAAATCATGTAATAATTTTACCTGTAGATGATATTTCAAACGCATGCGCAGAAGCTATCGGAAATAATATTAAAGGAACAGTTGCTATTCCACATTCCTATGGAAGATTACAATTTGGAAAAGATTTAGAGTTATTTTTTAGAACAATAATAGGTACAGGAAAAAATCCAAATGTTGCAGCTGTAATAGTTGTTGGTATTGAGCCTAAGTGGACAAAAAAAGTTGTAGATGAAATTGCCAAAACTGGAAAACCTGTTGAAGGATTTAGCATAGAAGGTCTTGGTGATATTGGAACAACAATGAAAGCCTCAAAAAAAGCTCAAGAATTTGTACAATGGGCAAGTGAAAAACAAAGAACTGAATGTCCTTTAAGTGATTTGTGGATTTCAGTAAAATGCGGTGAGTCAGATACAACATCCGGTTTGGCTTCAAATCCTACAGTTGGAAATTTAATGGATAAACTCGAGCCCCATGGTGTTCATCTTTGCTTTGGTGAAACATCAGAAATTACGGGAGCCGAAATGGTGTGTGCCGCCAGGGGTAAAGACGAAAAAGCAAAGAAGAAATTTTTAGATACTTGGAATAATTATAATAATTTTATTTTAGAAAATAAAACAAATGATTTATCTGAAAGCCAACCAACAGCTGGCAATATAAAAGGTGGATTAACAACAATAGAAGAAAAAGCTTTTGGAAATTTACAAAAAATTGGAAAAAAAGTTAAATACGTGGATGTTCTGGAACCAGCTGAGGAACCTAAAAATGGTAAAGGTTTATATTTTATGGATACTTCATCTGCCGCTGCAGAATGCGTTACCCTTCAAGCAGCTGCTGGTTTTACTGTACATTTATTTCCTACAGGACAAGGAAATGTGGTCGGCAATCCAATTGAACCAGTTATTAAATTAACAGCTAATCCAAAAACTGCTTCGACTATGAGTGAACATATTGATTTGGATGTTTCTAAAATATTAAAAAGAGAAATGAATTTAAATCAAGCTGGAGATGCTTTAATAGATATTACGGTAAAAACTGCCAATGGAAGAATTACTTGTGCAGAAGCTTTAGGACATAAAGAATTTGTTATAACAAAACTTTATAGAAGCGCTTAACAGTTAATTAATTCTTAAGAACGGAAATTTTATTTATATGTAAAGGTTTTGTTTCACAACAACCACCAAAGATTGTCGTACCTTTGTTCATCATTTTTTTAGCAAATTCTAAAAATTTTTCTCCAGTATATTCATCTCTTGTTCCCATAGTTTCAATAGGATTTGCTCCAATCTTATCCTCGGGCGAAGCAAAATTATGTACGGGAACGGGTTCTTCTGATCTCCAAAGATTTGCTTTGTAACCAAAAGGTAAGTTCAGTTTTTTCATTTCATCAGTTGTATTTTCTATTATTTCAGGAGATACACATGCCAATATTACACCTAGCCAGTTTTTGTTTTTACATTTTTCAACCACTTCACTTAAGCTTTCATTTGATGGTAGTTTACCATTCTTTTTAATATGTAATCCAACTAAAACAGGCAGGTTTAATTTTTCTGTAACATTAAGTGCTATTTCACATTCTTTACTGCCACACAAAACGTCTAAGTAAAAAAAATCTACAAAAGGTTTTAATAATACAGCCTGTTCATAAAAACTTTTTTCAATTATTTTTTTATCTCTTTTATCTAATACATAAGTATCATTTTGAGCTGGTAAACTGCCTGCTATCAAAATATTTTTTTTTGAAATTTCTTTAGCTTTTACCGCAAGTTCACCTGCTTTTTCGTTTGCATAATTAAAGTAATCTTCAACATTATTTTGAACCATTCTTATTCTTCTCGCGGCAAAATTATTTGTTGTTATAACTTCAGCACCAGATTTAATAAAATCTAAATGGGTATCTACCACTAGTTCATGATATTTTTTATCTACTAAAGCAGTTGCTGACCATAGTGAACCTTTAGGTTTTAACCCTTTAGCAAGTAGCATTTGACCCATTCCTCCATCAAGGATTCTTATTTTAGAGAAGTAGTTTTTATTCATTCGTGACATTAAAGACATAATAAGCTACTGCTTCAATCTCTTCTTTGGTTAAAATGCCTTCCCATGATTGCATTACTCCAATGCCATTCGTAACAACATATATAATTTGATTCAATGATGGTTTTAGTTGATCTAAGTTAGGACCAATATCACCTGATGATTCAGCGGCTTTTAAAATATGACAAGTTCCGCACATTGCTTTGCTTTTATAAACTTCCAAACCTAATTCCATTTTAGAATCTGCATAAGCTGAACTAAAGAAGTTTAATAAAAATAAAATAAATATAATTATTTTCACTATTATGATCCTTTATAATTAAACCTATAAGATGAAGATAGAAAAGGGAAGATTTGTTAAATTTATAAATTTTAGCTAAATATTGAAAAGCTTCCTACAATAATTACAGACCAGCAGATTAAAAGTGCAGTATAAAGCGCAATTTTCCAGGTCTTAGGGCTTAATTGTCGTGGTAGCTTTTTTAAAATCATGGATTTAAGTAACATAACTTGGAAACTTTTTCTATAAAATGTAATATTAAAATATTGTCGCACCAAATACTTTGATCTGATCGCCCTCAACTCCCAATACAAGTCTTCCTAGAAATTCTCCTGAAACTACATCGCTTTTTTGTTTTATAAGAATAGTTATAAAATTATCTCTCCTTATACACCCTAAGAATTCTTTTTTTTGTGACAAATTCGTCAATAATTTATTACTAGCCCACTGCTTTCCTAATTCCACTTCATTTGCTCCGTATAGCATTTGTGATGAAAAATCTCTGGTAAACCCACCGTAATCTTTCATATTTGAAGATTTTACAAGGTTATCCCATATAGGTTCAGCAATTTTGAATATTTCTTGATCTTTTTTATCTAGAAGATCCATTAATTAATTTTTTTTAGATTATGAAGCCTTTTTTTTCTCTTCATCGCCAATTATATGATAAACCGGCATTTTTTCCATTTTAAACTTGCCAGTTTTAGGATCTCGTCTAGATACAGTTAAGCAGTGCCAATTTTTATCATCCAAGTTCATGTGATCGCCTCGATAATAATATCCAGGCCAACGTGTTTCTTCTCTAAATAATGTATGTTCTGTTACGCATTGTGAAGTTATTGCACGATGTTTTAATTCCCAAGCGCGCATAAGTTGATGATAATCTTCAGCTCCGATATGTTCTAAATCTTCTTGCAACCATTGCAATAATTCTAAGCCTCTTTTAAGTAAATTTCCGTTTGTCATATAATTTACTGAAATTCCTCCAACATATTCATCCATTATTTTTTGAAGACGTTGAAGACCTTGAATTGGAGAAAAATAACTTGGTGAAACTGTACCTCCAGTAATTTCATTTCTACCAACAGTATAATTTTCTAATGGTTTATATATAATTTTTTTGAAATCTTCACATTGTTTATCACTAACTTTTATATTTTTTGCTTTTTGATCTTCTATATATTTGACTGCAGCTTTAGCAGCTAAACGACCTTCTGTGAAAGAGCCAGAAGAAAATTTATGCGCACTTCCTCCGACTGTGTCACCCGCACCAAAAAGTCCCTGAATTGTAGTCATTCTATTGTATCCCCAAAAATATTCTGGTGGAGAAATATCTTCTGGACCGCTTACCCAAGCTCCTGAACATGTTGCATGAGAACCCATTACATAAGGTTCTGAAGTTGTTAATTCAGGATTTGTATATTTAGGATCGATATTTTGAGATGCCCAAACAACTGCTTGTCCAACGGTCATACCAAGAAAGTTTTCCCAACCAACCGTTTCTAAGTGTGGATCTTGAAAAGCTTCTTTGGTTACCATTTGAATTGGTCCTCCACCTGCCATTACTTCTTGAACAAAAGCATGGTTTCTCAAACATGTTGGCGTTGGATGATGATCAATATATTCACCTACCAATTTTTTTGTTTGTTCGTACCATTTTTTTTCATAATTCTCTCCATTGGCATTTTGTGTGTAAGTTTTTAAATGCAAAAAATAAGCTCCGACAGGACCATATCCGTCTTTAAATCTGCATAAAACAATTCGGTTTTCCATTTGAGTCATTTTTGCACCGGCTTCAATTGGTAAAGCATAAGCAGATCCATTACTCCAAGGTGCATACCAAGTTCTTCCCATACCTTCTCCGACTGCTCGTGGTTTAAAAATGTGAGAAGCTCCACCTGCTGCAACAATTACTGTTTTAGCACGAAACACATAATAATCTCCTGTACGCATATTAAAACCTACGGCTCCACCAACTCTATTTTCATCGTTTTCATCCATTAACAAATGAGTAATCATTATTCGATTATAAATTTTATCAGCAGATTTTTTAGCAGCTTCAGCCACTATAGGTTTGTAACTTTCACCATGAATCATTATTTGCCATTTACCTTCTCTTTGATATCTTCCAGTTTTTGGATTCTTCATCATAGGCAAACCCCATTCGTCAAACATGTGAACTGTTGAATCTACATGACGAGCCATATCATAACCAAGATCCTCTCTTACTAATCCCATTAGGTCGTTACGAGCGTAACGCACATGATCTTCGGGTTGATTTTCATTCCACTGCATCCCCATATAGCAGTTAATTGCATAAAGACCTTGAGCAACTGCTCCGCTTCGATCAATGTTTGCTTTTTCAACACAAATAATTTTTAGATCTCTCCCCCAGTGTCTCGCTTCAAATGTAGCACCGGTTCCTGCCATTCCACCACCTACTACAAGTATATCACATTCTTCATGGTGAGTTTTACGTTTTGACATTAATAATAAACTCCTTTTTTAAATGAATTTTTATCAATTGTTGGTAAATCTTTTTTAGTATTCAAACCTTGAGGTTCAGAATAAAGTATTTGGGATTTAATTTCTCCTTGCTGTGGTTTGTCACCTTCAGCAAGTTTTGGAATAAATTTTCCCCATGGCTTTGTTGTTATTGGAGAAACAAAATCTTTTTCTGTTCCATTTCTAAATTTTATTTTCCAAGAGATAGTTCCTTTTTCTTCTTCTCTTCTAACTCTTACACTGTGACCCATCGGAGCAAAATCTGCATACCCTCGAACATCAATTGCATGATTAGGACATGCTTTTACACATGAATAGCATTCCCAGCAAAAATTAGGTTCTATATTTTTGGCTCTTCTTATAGTTTCATCAATGTGCATAATATCAGACGGACAAATATCAACACAGTGTCCACATCCATCGCAACGAGTCATATATACGAAAGTCGACATAATTATTTCTGCTTTCTATTTATATAATTTATATACATATTAATAGTGCTTTGGTGCCTCACGCTTAATACCCAAGCCAAATTTTTCTGGCGCATCGGCTGGTGGTGGCATGTTATCTCTTGAACCATCTGCTTCTGCTAAGTTTTTCTGAAGTGCCGCTCCTGGTTTATAAAACATGTGCGCAAACTTCGACCAGTATACACCACCAAATAAAACGAGATTAGATATAATAAATAAAATTAAAAATACCTTATCGTCCCATCTATCATTTAAATTTAATGATTGTAAAAATGACCAAATTAAACCAAATAAAGAAGAAGCAAGAAGTGCTAATACGAATAGATCTGCTTGAATAATTCTGTACCAAGGTTGAGCTTCTGAATAAACATCTACTCTTAAGAAAAACCAAAACCAAGATCCTCCTAAAACAGTCATTATGGCTCCAAGATGCCAGATGATTGGCCATACAGATGGAGTATTTGAAGTTGGTGAAGCATAACAAAAAATCATTACGACTGAACCAATCCAAAATAAAATAGTTCCATACATACCAAGAAGATGAGCTGCTCTTCTTTTACCAGCTCCTAGTTCTGATGTAGTTGCTATATCGCTAGCTATTGTTTTTATAATTACTGAAGTTTTTTCACTTGTGGTAAGTATTTTTTTTGCTGATTTTTTAGCTTTCTTTGCGTTTTCAAAAAAATATTTTACATTTTTTTTGTGAATTATATCTACTAAAGTTCCTAAAACTACTAACAATCCCATAACAATAACAAAACTTTGCATTGCAATGGACGGTATGATTTCAGAAAGTGCTGAAAATGGATTGGTAGTAATCAAAAGCTTTCCTCCTATTTAAATCCAATTATAGACGGTTCTAAAAAGAACCATCTATAATTTTATAAATTAAAATTCCTGTTTGATTAAGCAGCAACCTGTCGCGGTAAATTGTGTTTTTCAGCAATACCTGACAAAAAGTTCCACAAATACTTAGCTGTAGATAGAGCTGAATCTTCTGCTTTTTTTTGTTCATCACGAGATAAACCGTCAAGCAATTTTTCACATGCCTCTCTATGATAAACATCAGCAGCTTTATGAACTTCAAAAAATTCAAGTCCCTCTTTTGAAGTAACTCCATAATGATTTTTTAAGCCTCTAATCTTTGTTTCAGCAATTTCTGGAATTTGTCTTTCGTAAGTGTAAAGAGATGCTAAGCCTTCAGCATAACTTGATCTACCATTTTTAAAAAAATTATCAATCAATTCTGAAGTAAATTTTTCTTTTTTCACATCTTCAATCTTTTTACTATCAGCTCCAATAGCAACTGCAAAATTTTTCCAAAGTTTTGGATGATCTGCTCCATCTTTTTCTTCATCCTGAAGATTTTCAAGTAAAATTTTTCTTTTTTCTAAATCTTCACATAAAGAGTGCGTTGCGCTTATATAACGTGGAAATGCTTTTACATGTTGGTAATACTGCTCAGCATAATCCTGTATTATTTCTCTAGTCAACTTACCTTCATTCCATGCCTTATAAAAAGGATGGTTAAGTAGGTGATATTTGTCTAGTTTTGCATTCAGTTCTTTTGAAAACATAGTAGCCTCCATATTTATTTTAACAGATCATTATCCTTTTCCACTATTTAATCAAGAAGGATTAAAGTCCAATAGGAAAAATTTTTATCAACTTTAAGTTGTAATTTCCTATTTTAGCTTTCCCTCTTTTCTCATTTTTGCTCTAATTTTTGTTGCTGATATTTGATGAATTTTTTCAGAAAGAACAACTTCTTCAATTTTATACCCAACATCTCTACCATAGCTAATATTGGTGATGTTAGGCACTAACATAATCTTAAATCTATTTTTATATTTAGGATTTAATTTCTCTTCTATATTTTTTTTAACCGATTCAAAATCGAACGGGTTATCATCAACACCTTGCACATCTCTAACTAGAATACAAACTTGCCCAGTTTTTTTAATTATTTCTTCAAAGAGTGCATAATGACCATCATGAAAAGGTTGCCATCTACCTAGCATTTGTGCTGTTGGTTTTTTATTATCCCATTCGTATGACATTATTTTATTTTCTCTACTATTTTTGTTGCCCAAAGTTTAGCATCTTGTGATGTTACATGGAAATCAAATTTTTCAGGTTTTGTAAACATTGCATTTGTATCATCAAATCTGCCTTTTTTAATTGTATCTACCCAAATGATAATATCTGCATTAAATAATTTTCTTGCTTCAGGAGTTGGGCAAATAAAATCACAAACAACATAGCTTCCTTCTTTTTTATACTCGTCCGCTAAATCTGACATGCGTTTTGCCTGTCGAGCTCTTCCGCTTTCAGAAAAATCCCAATCATTAGCAGCTTTTCTTACTTTATCATTATTAATCCATCTTGCTTTTAATAACGGAACTAATTCTGAAGCTAAAGTGGTTTTGCCAGAACCTGGTAAACCCATAACAAGTATTTTCTTCATAAAATTTATATACTTTAGTTTTTATACTGTAGCAAGTCTAGGTAGTGGTCTCTCATCTATTGGTAAATGTACTAATGCTGCAAAAAAGGAAAGTACTATTGATAGATACCAAGCGTAATCAAATGATCCATATTGATCATAAAAATATCCACCTAAATAAGCACCTAAAAAAGATCCAATTTGATGACTAAAAAAAACTATTCCATATAAAGTTGCTAAATATTTTGTTCCAAAAATTTGAGAAATAACGCCATTTGTTGGTGGAATAGTTGCTAGCCAAAGAAATCCATAAAGCACTCCAAAACCTATAGCTACGTAAGTTGATGTAGGAAGAATTAGAAACAAAATTAGTACAATTCCACGAGCAAAATATAAAATACTTAATAATATTTTTTTACTATACTTTCCTGATAAATAACCAAATGTTAATGTTCCAAAAACATTAAAAAGACCTATCAAAGATAAAATTGCAGCAGCTGTCCATATTTCAAAGCCACGTTCTTGAATATACATAGGTATGTGTGCTGAAACTAAAGTTATATTAAAGCCACACACAAAAAAACCAAGTGTTAAAAGTATAAAGCCTTTATGATTCAACGCTTCTTTTAGAGCTTCTACAAGTGTTTGATTATCTATTTTGCTTTTGTCGTTTATATTCTTTTCTTTCTTAACTTCGCGTAGAAAGATTGCAGCAATTATTCCAAATAAAACAAAATACAAATATGTATTTAGTGTTTTTTCCCAACCAAAAGCAGATAAAGCGAATTTTGTATATATAGGAGAAAAAAAATAACCTATGGATGCCATAGCGACTACAATTCCAATGGCCATTCCTCTAGTTTTATTTGGGAAATGCTTTCCAACTGCTCCTATCTGAACACTTATTGCCGTTCCTCCTAAACCAATTCCAATTAATAAACCAAGATTAATTTGAAAAAATATTCCTGTATTTGGTCCTGAATAAAGCAAATAAATTCCTAATGCTACAAAGCCAGCTGCAATTATTGTAACTTTTGCACTTCCAATTTTATCTGCTAACGCACCAAAGATTGGCGCGAACATACCCCACATCAACATTTGTAAGCCGATTGCTAGCCCAAACTGAGTAACTGTACACTGCAAATCTTCAATAAAAAAATCTGTAAATAATCCAAAGACCATACGGAGGCCCATAAATACCGCAACTATTAAACATGCTGAAATAAGCGTAAAAAGTGCTGTGTTACTTGGAAAAAACTTTTCTTTGATCATTTAATAAATTTTAAAGATTTTTTTAAATCTTCAATTAAATCTTTTGGATCTTCAAGACCGATATGTAAACGAACTAGGTGTTCATTTTTTTCCAATTTGAAGTAGCGTCTTACTCCTAGTTCTACTGGGTCAGTATAAACGGCAAGGCTCTCAAAACCTCCCCAGCTATAACCAATGCCGAATAGTTCTAATGAATTAACAAATTTGTATACTGAATTTTTACTTTTACTTTTTATTATTAAACTTAATAAACCAGAGGCTCCTGAATAATATTTTTTTAATAATTTAAATTCTCTTGATGAGGTTTTGTAAGGATATAATATTTTATATATTTTTTTTTGATTTTTTAAAAAATTAATAATTTTTTTTGCATTTTCCTGATGTTTTTCTAATCTTATATCTAAAGTTCTTAAGCCTCTTATAACTAAATACGCATCATCTGCTGATAATCTGTAACCTGACACGTGGTTATACCACCAAACTTTGTCATAAGCTTTTTTATTAACAGCAACAGTTCCTGCCATAACATCAGAATGTCCAGAATAATATTTAGTTGCCGATGTAATTGATATATCAAAACCTAATTTTAAAGGTTTAAAAAAATATGCTGTAGCCCAAGTGTTATCAATCGCTGTAAATATATTTTTACTTTTTGCCAAAGAAACTATTTTTCCTAAATCATTCATTTCAAAAGTATTGCTTCCAGGATTTTCAACATAAATAAGTTTTGTTTTTCTTGTAACTTTATTTTTAAAATCTTGAAAATCATTTGGGTTATACCAAACAGCTCTTACTTTAAATTCTTTAAGTAAATCATCGGTAATTTTTTGTGTTGGTCTGTATACTCCGTCAGAAATTAATATTTCATCTCCTGGTCTACATATACTCATTATTGATAAAGCAACTGCAGCAAAACCTGTTGGTGTTAAAAATACTTGATAGGCTTCTTCTAATCCTCTAAGTAATTTTTGTAATTGAACTGTAGTTTGTGTTCCCTGTCTTCCGTAATCCCAAAATTCAACGTCCTTTTTTTTTGCTATATCTTTTTGGTGTTTTCTTAACTCCTGCATTGTTTTAAACAAAATTGTAGACGCGCGTACCACAGGAGGGTTAACCGATCTAGATCTATAATCTTTAGCAGCAGTTTTTAAATATGTTTTAACTGATTTTGACATAAAATATTTGATAACAAAATAGGAGAATGCTATATCCACTGAGTAAAATCAATTGAATTAATTTAATAGGAGAATGAATATGGGATATCCAAAAAAACATAGGGGCCGTAGAAAAATGGGCTCTAAAAAAAGAAGAGCTCGTAAAAGAAACAAAAGAAAATAAAAGTTTATAAGTGGAAAAAATAAGTCAAATCAGAAATATAAGCATTTGGATTTTTATACTTCCTTTAATAGTTTTAAATTTATGCTTATTTATTTCAGTGAATCATCATCTTTTTGAAAATACAATATTTATTGTAGATCAAATAGGAAGAACCGGATTCACCATACCTTATATTGATGGATCTGTATCTATAAGCAGAGTAGCAAGAACATATCCAGCCTACCTTTTATTTAAACCTGGCATGATAATTACTGCTATTCTATTAATAAAATATTGGTATGCGAATAATACTATAATTAAAAAAATTAATAACGAATCTGGAAAAAATAGGCGTTTTTTAATTTTTGGTGTTTTGTCTGCTATATTTTTAATTGTTCATTCAATTTTTTTAGGTGTTAAATTTGAGTATGATTTATATAAATTTTTTAGAAGATTTGTGCTTCTAGGATTTATTATATTTGAAATTGTTGCACAAACTTTATTGGTAATTGCTTTATTTAAAATTAAAAATAAAATTTCTCAAATAATAAATAGTAAAGTCCTTATTTTAAAATCTATTTTAGTATCTTCATTAGTTATTATTGCCTTTGCTTCATTGCCTATAATAACAACATCTGGACACACACTTTTTAAACATGCTCTGGAATGGAATTATTTCGCTGCAATACTTCTTTTTTATCTACTAACTTTTTTATTTTGGAAAAAAAGGCCCTAAAAAACCAAAAGTTCTAACACTTTCGTGCTAGAACTTTTAATTTTTGGTTCGCCGTTGTATGCGCTACCGTCGAACCCGCCACCCTACTATGTTAAGCGCTACTCTGCAGGGTTTTCTGCCCGGTGAGCTTGAACCTCTCGGTCTTTCCTTACCTGGCCAGTTAAGAGTTGCCTCTTAAGTCAATAAACATTTAATCATAATGAACAAAAAACTTAAATCACTAATTAGTTGATAAGATTAATTTAAAGAACTTGCCTGTTGATCATGTGGATAAATATTTGTTGGATGTTTTAGTTATCCAGCCTCCACCTAAAACTTTATCCCCAATTCTATCTTTTGAATAAAATACACAAGCTTGCCCTGGTGATATCCCTAATTCATTTTCTTCTAAAATTACTTCTGCTTGAGTTTTTTCTAATTTTATTTTTGCTTTAATTAATCTTCCGGTAGATCTTACTTTTATAAATAGATTTTCGTTATATTTTTCCACATCACTAAGTAAATTTAAATTTTTTAGATATATTTTTTTGATAGATAAAGCGTCTCTTGTACCTACTATAACTTTATTTTGTGCCGCATCAATGTCCACAACATAAAGTGGTTCGCTATGAGGGATTTTAATTCCTTTTCTTTGGCCAATTGTATAATTAATTATACCCTCATGTTTTCCTATTATATCTCCATTAATATTTAAAATATCACCTGTTTTAAAAGATTTTGGTCTATACTTTTTAATTACTGCAGCATAATTTCCACCTGGAACAAAACATATATCTTGACTATCTGGTTTATCAGCAACATTTAAATTAAGCTTTAAAGCAACTTTACGTGTTTCATTTTTATCCATTTTACCTAGAGGAAATCTTAAAAAATCTAGTTGTTTTTGAGTTGTTGCGAAAAGAAAATAACTTTGATCTCTTTTTAAATCTACAGCTCTATAAAGTTCAGCCTTACCATTTTTTTGGATTCTGCTAACATAATGCCCTGTTACTAGGGCATCTGCTTTTAGTTCTTTAGCGTAATCATATAAATCTCTGAATTTAACAGTTTGATTACATTGAACACATGGTATTGGAGTTTCACCAGCAACGTAACTATCAATAAAAGATTCTATAACTTCTTTTTTAAAATTTTTTTGATAATATAAAATTCTATGTTGAATATTTAATTGTTGTGATACTCTTTTTGCATCTAATATATCCTGACCAGCACAACATTGTCTACTTTCCTTCGATTTTTTGGTATCATCATAAAGCTTAAGTGTAACGCCAATTACATCATATCCTTCTTTTTTCATTAAACCTGCTACGGTTGATGAATCAACTCCTCCTGACATAGCTACTACTACTTTTGTATCTTTGGGTTGCTTTTCTATGCCCAAAGAGTTAATTTTTTGTGCTGAAGTGTTCATAAATTAATGTAATTGTTTTATTATATAAAATGCTACTTTTCCACAAATGTTTTTAAATTATGAACCTGGTGATTTTGTAATTAACCCCAAAAATAAGGATTGGGGAACAGGGCAAATTCAGTCAATTATTAAAAATAAGGTAACAGTAAATTTTGAAAACGTGGGAAAGAAGGTTATAAATAGCAAGAAAGTTCTTTTAGAAAGAATTAAAAAAATTGATTAATTTAAATTTAAAAAAAATAACAGAAGATTTAATAGACCCTTTTTTAGAAGCAGGTAGAATTGCTAAAAAAATAAGTGAGAAAGGAGTTAAAATCACAATTAAAGCTGATAAATCACCTGTAACTGATGGAGATCTTGCTGTAGATAAAATATTGAGAGAAAAAATAAAAAATTTAACTCATGATATACCTATTATTTCTGAAGAAACTGTCGATATAAATATTAAAAACGAAAGCAATACTTTTTGGTTAATTGACCCAATAGATGGAACCAAAGACTATATAAAGAAAAAAGAAGAATATACTATAAATGCTGCTTTAATAGTCGATTTTAAGCCTTCCCTTGGCATTATATACGCGCCAGCAAAAAATAGACTCTTTTATTCTTTTGGTGAAAATCTTGCTTTTGAAATTAATAATGGAAAAACAGTAAAATTAAATTGTGAAAAAAAAAATAAAAACGAAATAATTGGACTAGAAAACTCAGGAAAAACTCCAAAAGAAGTTTGGAATATTTATAGAGAAAACCAAGTTTCAAAAACATTTAAAATGTCGAGCTCTTTAAAGTTTTGTATCATTGCCGCAGGTGAAGCAGATATTTATGCTGCTATTGGCAGAGCTTTTGAATGGGATATTGCAGCAGGGCACGCCATATTGCTACATTCAGGTGGATCTATAACTTCATTTGATGAAAAAGAGTTTTTTTACGGTAAAGTAAATTATAAAAATTTACCAATTATTGCTAAAAGATCACAAAAATTAAATAAGTAATTTTCTACTCTAAGTTGTATAATTAATTTATTTCACAGATTAATAATTCTTTATCTAACTTAAAAAGATATATAGACTTAAATTTAAATACGGGAGATTCGATGATTAAAAGATTGCTTTTGATAGCAACCCTTGGAGTGTTGTTGTCTGGATGTTTTATGGCACCAATGGCCCTAATAGGACCAGCGGCATCAGGATTTAGCACTGCATCAATTATACAATCTGGTGTAACAACTGGAGCTAATTATATGGTTAAAAAAAGTACAGGAAAAACGATTGGTCAGCATGCATATGACTCAATATCAAAAGATGTACTAAAACAAACATATCTACCAAAAAATTTAGAAACTAAAACTACTTCTCCCTAAAACAATTCATCAATTATAAATAATTATTTAAAAAATGTTTAAAACAATACTGATTATTGTTTTTTCAGTTACAGTCTTTGGGGTTTTATTTTTTTTATATGTAAAAAAAAAATTAAAAAATCAATTAGATCATTATTTATCAAAAAATAATAAAAAAAAATCGAAAAATTGAACTTATTATAACATCTTGCAAAATTTGATAAATTCTTCTTTTGGAATATCCAAAACTTTTTTCGATGTTTCGTAGCTAAAGCCAGATCTTGCTAATATTGCAATATCTTTTTTATAAAATAACGATCTATTATTTTCTTCTCTATTTGGACCTATTCTTTTTTTTCTACAAATCCTAATAGCTGAAAAAAAATCAGGATCAGATTCATTTTCTTTAATTTTAGAAATGCTATCTTGAATATATTTTTGATCTATACCTTTTTTTATTAAACTGTACCTAATTTTATTTAACGAGTAACCTTTTCTATAGAATACTTTTGATTTAGCATCTGAATAATATTTGTCATTTAAAAATTTTTGATCAACTAATGTATTAATCACTGAATCAATTAAATCGAAAATTTCTTTCTTACTAGATATTTTTTGCTGTATTTTAATAAGTTTCTTAAATAAATACGTTCTTAACTGTTGTTTTGAAGGACTATATTTTTCGATATAAACATAGGCAAAATTTCTAATTTCCTCAATCTTTGTTTCTAAATTTTTTTTATTTTTAATAGGATTCATGATTTTAATATATTATATTACAATTTTATATTATTATGCTAATTCAATTTGAAGACTATTTAACTTTTGAAAATATATATTTGTGGATTAATTTTGGTGTTTTGCCTTTTTGGCTTTTACTTATTGTTATCCCAAATTCAAAAATCACACAGTTCTTTGTAAATTCTATTATTTTACCTCTTATTTTGGGAGTAGTGTATGCATACATTCTTTACCAAGCGTTTTTATTAGATGATCCAGTATCTGATATTTTTAAATTGTATTTAAATCTTGATAACCTTTATACAATTTTTGCTACTGAAAGTTTTTTATTAGTTTTTTGGATTCATTTTGTAGCATTAAATCTTTTCCTTGGATCTTGGCTGTCCAGAGATGCATTTAAATACAATATACCACGTAAACTTACAGCTCTAACTTTAATTATTGTTTACTTAACTGGAGTTCTAGGATTAGTTCTATATTGGTTATTTAGAACATTTTATGCAAAAAGATTAAGTTTGCACGATTAATTTAGTCCAATAATTTTTGAATTTTTCAATAAAATAAATAATTCCCCATTACTTATAATTGGTGGAGACATATTCTGTTCACCTATTTTTTTAAAATATTCAACTTTACCTGTATTTGCTGAACTAACTATTAAAAAGCCATTAGAAGTTACTGAGTAAATTTTTCCAGACCCCATAATAAAACCTGTAACTTTAGTTTGTTGTTTCTTTCTTTTTAAAACTTTTAAAATATTTACTGAAGAATTTATTTTTCCTGAATTTTTATTCAAAATAGCAAAATATCCATTTTCTGTTACAATAAAAATATTATCCCCGTTTACAATAGGAGTCGCTACAGAGCTAATATCATTTTTCCAATTTGTTATTCCTGTATTTGAATCATATGAATACATTGTAAAACTGGATGAGAAAATAATATCATCATCATTTAATACAATTTCTGATGAAGTAAAAAAATCTGTTGAATCGGCATATAGAGACTCGGCAGAATTTCTTGACCAAATAATTTGTCCATTATCAACTTTAATTTTATATACATCAGCTGATGATGTTATAGCAAACAAATATCCATCTTTTGATACAGCCAGAGAAAGAAGATTTTGTGATTTAATAAAAGATGAAATTGAAAGAAAGTCCCAAATTAAAGAACCATCTTTTGTATTGAAACATAAAATTTTATTGTCTTGATCTATTAAAAAAATTTTATCATTAAAAATTTTCATATTAGATTTTATTGGAACAGCATAATTTTTTATCCAGAGTACATTTCCATTGGATATATCAATAGAATAAATAAAACCAATATTATCAGCTACATAAATATTATTTTCACTTATGGAAAAGACTAAACTTTTATGTATTCTTTTATATACTTTTTTATATATGTTCTTTTTCCAATTTACTTTTCCTCTTTTAGTAATATTAAAAATTGTGCCCTTGTCGTCTGATAAAATTATATTATTATCAAAAGCTAAAAGAGGGGTCATTGCATTATGTGTTGAAAATTTATCTTTACCAATTTTTTTTTTTAAAAAAATATTGTTAATACCTGGTAGGTAAATATTTCCAATAGAATTTTCTAAATTTAAGCTAGTCGTTCTCCATTCTTGATTATTCTTTGGTTTAGATAAAATTATACTTTTGCCTAATTTTTTTTCTTTTTGAAAAATGCTATCAGATGAATAAATTTTTTCTATATTGATTATTTCCTTTTGTTTTTTCTCTAATTCAGAAATTCTTATTTTTTCCTTTTCACTATCGCCCCATATGCCTGTCTTGTTATCAAAGGAACAGTTGTTTAATGATAATAATATTAAAAAAAAAATTAATTTTTTTTTACTGAACATTAGCAATATATTTAAGTTGGTATTTGGCTTGATCGTGTATATCTTTTTGTAAATTATTTATTGATAAAATTTTTGTATAAAAATCTTTAGCTTTGCTATATTCGTTTTTAGACATAAAGTAATCGCCTAACAATAGTAGTGCGTATGGTCTCCAAATAGAATCGTTATTTACTAATAATTTTATTTCTTTTAGTAGCTCAGATTCGTTCATGTAATTTGAGTTATATAAAGCTTTCTTATAGATCAACAAATTTCTAATCTCTTTATCATATTTATTATTTGATAATACATGATCAAACAAATTTGATATTTCATTATTATCATTAATTAAATTTTGGTTTAAAATCAGGAATAATGATAAAGCAGAATAAGTTGGATCGTTAGCAAAAATTATATCCTTTAATATCTTTATAGCTTTTTGTTTATTTCCTTTTTCAAGATAAATTTTAGATTGAATATAATTTTCTGATATTACAATTCTTTTTTTTTCTTTACTATCTAAAAAATAACTTACAGATCCAAATAAAATCAGTAATAATAAAACAGAAGTATAAATCAAAATTTTATTAGATTCGTAAAACCTTTTAAATTTTGACTTCTTTGTTAAATCATACTGAGCTTCAAATAAATCGTCTGCCATCTAAATTATATATTCTTTACTATTTATACGCATATTTTGTGGAGGGAAATCTTTTCATCTTCACATCCCTTACATAATTTTTTATTGATTTGTCCACAACTTTATTTAAATTTACATATTTCTTCACAAATTTTGGTGAAACATCATTTAATCCTAACATATCCTCTGTAACAAGTATTTGACCATCACAATATTTGGAAGCCCCTATGCCAATTGTTGGAATAAGAACTTTTTTCGTAATAGTTTTAGCCAAGTTTTGTACAACACATTCTACTACAATTGCAAATGCACCAGATTTTGATACAGCCAATGCATCTTTTAAAATTTTGTTTTTTTGAATTGAATTTTTTCCTTTTACCTTGAATTTTTTTGAAGTTTGAGGCAAAAGTCCAATATGACCCATTACAGGAATTTTTCTTTTAACCAAATGTTTGATTATACTTACAATTTTAGTTCCACCTTCTAACTTAACTGCATCGCATCTTGTTAGTTTAATTACTTTTTTAGCATTTTTATATGCGATAAATTTATTTGGATATGTTTTGTAAGGCATGTCAAAAACTACTAGACTTTTTTTTGTATATTTTTTTACAGCTCTAGCATGAAGAATCATGGTTTCAATTTTAACATCTCTTGTTGTTTTCATTCCATATACAACCATTCCTAAAGAGTCTCCAACCAAAATGATGTCACAATATTTATCTGCTACTTGAGCTGTATTTTTTGAATATGCGGTTAAACAAGCAATTGGTGTCTTATTTTTTTTATTTATAATTTTTTTAATTGTTATTTTTTGCATTCTCTGGAGTCAATTTTTCTAATTTATCTTCAATTTCTTTTTTTTTTGAACAGAAAGATTTACAAACTAAACTAAATCTATCAATTAATTCTTTTGCTTGATTATAATCAGATTGTTTTATTTTTATAAGAGCAAGCATATATATAGCTTCATCATTTGCAGGGTTTAACAAAAGAACACTGTTTAAATTATGCTCTTGTTCTTCATCATTTTCATCATTTTTAAAAATTTTCGCAAGAAATAGATAGGATTTTTCACTTTTCGGATTAAAAACTAAATCTCTTTCGAATAAAATCTTTGATTTATCAAATTCTTTCTTTTCAAAATACTTTTTTCCTTCAATAAAATAGGATGATTCTTTTGCTGCCCCAATTGAATTATAGAGGAAAAAAATAATAAGCATTTTTATAAAAAAATTACTTTTTTTCATTGTCAAGTTTTTATTTTATTATGTATCATATATTTAAAATTCCTTGGCAATAAATATAAATCTCTTTTGATTCTTTTTTGCTAGATAATGGTTTATATTTAACAACTTTTCTAAAGTTTTTTTTCGCACTTTCATTAATTTCATTAAATATTGTACCCATAAAAGCTTTTGACAAAAATACTCCATCTTTTGATAAAATTTTAGTTGCTAAATTCATCGCTCCTAAACATAATTCTCCAGTTCTGTAGGAATCTAAGGTTTTGTTTCCAGAGGTATTTGCTGCCATATCAGATAGAACTACATCTGCTTTATCATTAAAATAGTGAATTATTTTTTCATAAATATTGCTTTCAAGAAAATCTCCTTGCATAAAATCTACCTTGTCAATTTTTTCCATAAATTTTAAATCAATTGATAATATTTTGCCTTTTGTAATTTCTTTACTTGCTACCTGTGACCATCCTCCTGGACAGGATCCCAAATCTAACAAAAATGTATTTTGTTTTAAAAATTTAAATTTTTTATTCATTTCTATTAATTTAAAAGAGGATCTAGATCTAAATCCTTTAATTTTTGAAAGCTTAAAAAAAGGATCTTTTTTTTGCTTTATTAACCAATTTTTTGAAATTTTATTTTTTTTCAAGTATTTTATAATTTACAAAACATCTTCATCTTCTTCTTGTTCTTGTTCTTTTGATGCTATAGATGATTTTTTATTTTTATTTCTATAATGAAAAAAACTTATTGGAATTAGTAACAAATAAATTATACCAGTAAAAAATAATGTTTCAAAAGTGTAAAAAATTAAAAGACTTATATAAATTCCAATACCTAGTAGTAAAAAAATAGCAAAATTTCTTGGAATCAAAATCCTTTTTAAAGAATATGTAGGTATTTTACTAACCATTAAAACGGATGTTAGTAAAATTGCTATTGAACTTAAAACAGCATAGTTTTCAAATTGAATTATCCCGCTTAAATTTAATATTAGTGGCAGCAGTACTAAACCAGCAGCTGCAGGTGACGGAACACCTTCAAAAAAATTAATCTTCCAAGTCTCATTTTCTTCGATTACTGTTAGATTAAATCTAGCTAAGCGAAGAGCACAACATACTGTATAGATTAGAACGAACATCCAACCAAATTTACCTACTTCATTTAAAGCCCAAAAGTACATTATAAAACTTGGCGCAACTCCAAAACTAATAACATCTGTGAGAGAATCTAATTCTTTGCCAACTTTTGAAGTTCCTTTTATTAAGCGTGCTACTCTACCATCTAAGGTATCTAGAATAGCAGCAAACCCAATTGCAATTATTGCCATTCCATAATTTGTATCAAGTGCAAATTTTATTGAACTAAGTCCTAAACAAACTCCAAAAATAGTAAGTGTGTTTGGAAGAAGCGATCTGGGATTTTTTTTTGAAATAAGTTTAAATTCTTTTTTACTTTCTAGCATAATATTAATTTTTTTTTGCCAATAACGTTTCTCCAGCTACAGTATTTTGACCTTTCTGAACTAACAAATTATAATTTTGAAAATATATATCTACCCTACTACCAAATCTAATCATTCCAAATCTATCTCCTTGATTGAGTGTATCTCCTTCTTTTACATCACAAACAATCCTTCTTGCTATCATTCCTGCTATTTGCACCACAACTATTTCATCACCGTTTGAATTTTTTATTTTTACATAATTTCTCTCATTATCTTCACTGGCTTTATCGAGCGTTGCGTTTATAAATTTCCCAGCTTTATAAAATATTTTATCAACCGTTCCAGTGTAAGGAAATCTATTTACATGACAACAAAGCACATCCATAAATACACTTATTCTAGTATATTTTTTTCCTTCTAAGCCTAATTCCTTTGGTCCTTCCATTTCCATAATTTGTGTTATTTTCCCGTCCGCAGGGCTAAGCAAATAATTTTCATCTTTAATTGGAAATCTGTCTGGATCCCTAAAAAAATAATAGACCCAAATTGTGATTACAATGCCAATCAATCCTAAATAATTATTAATTAGCAAAAGAATAAATGTGATAACGGCAGCTATAGCTACAAATCTGTAACCTTCTTTATGAAGTTTCTGTACAATAAAATTAAACATAATTTAAACTCTTTTTAATTTTAAGCTAATATGTATATTTAAGAATTTAATTCAATTAATAAAAACAAATATTAATGGCTAAAATTAAAGTAAAAAACCCCGTTGTCGAGTTAGATGGCGACGAAATGACAAGAATAATATGGAGCTTTATCAAAAAGAGGCTAATTCTTCCCTATGTAGATATCGGCATACAGTATTATGACCTGAGTATAGAGAATAGAGACAAAACGTCAGATAAAATTACAATTGAATGCGCTAATGCTATAAAAAAAATAGGAGTAGGTATTAAGTGTGCAACAATTACTCCTGACGAAAATCGTGTAAAAGAATTTAAATTAAAAAAGATGTGGAGATCTCCTAATGGTACAATAAGGAATATTTTAGGAGGTACTGTATTTCGCGAACCAATAATTTGTAAAAATATCCCAAAACTGGTTCCTAGCTGGACTAATCCAATTGTCATAGGAAGACATGCCTTTGGAGATCAATACAGAGCTACAGATTTCAAAGTTCCAGGAAAAGGAAAGTTAGAAATAAAATGGACCTCAGAAGATGGAAAAGAAAAAAAAGAGTTTGAAGTTTTTAATTTTAGTGGACCTGGTATTGCTTTATCAATGTATAACCTAGATCAGTCCATTAAAGATTTTGCAAGAGCTTGTATGAACTATGGATTAAATAGAAAATGGCCAGTTTATCTTTCTACAAAAAATACAATTTTAAAAAAATACGATGGAAGATTTAAAGATTTGTTTCAAGAGATTTATGAAAAAGAATTTGAAAAAAAATTTAAAGATAGAAAGATAACTTATGAACATAGACTTATAGACGATATGGTTGCATGTGCAATGAAATGGAATGGTAATTACATTTGGGCATGTAAAAATTACGATGGTGATGTTCAATCAGATACAATAGCACAAGGATTTGGATCTTTAGGTCTCATGACAAGTGTTTTGATGTCACCAGATGGTAAAACTATAGAATCTGAAGCCGCACATGGCACAGTAACAAGGCATTACAGATTACATCAACAAGGTAAAGAAACTTCAACAAACCCAATTGCTTCGATCTTTGCTTGGGCAAGAGGTCTTTATCATCGTGGTAAATTGGATAACAATGAAGATTTAAAAAAATTTGTAAAAATTTTAGAAAAAGTTTGTATACAAACGGTTGAGAATGGTTTTATGACTAAAGATTTAGCTAGATTAGTTGGTAAAAATCAAAAATATTTAACTACAAATGAATTTTTAGAAGCAATAAATTCTAATTTAAAAAAAAGTCTTAATTAACTTTTTTATTTAAAGTATTAAAAGCCTCTTGAATTTTATCTTTGTTTGCTCCACCCGCTTGCGCAAAATCTTTTCTTCCGCCACCTCCTTTTCCACCAAGGACTTCTGAAGCAATCTTTACAAGTGATACTGCATCATATTTTTTTGTTAATTCATTAGTTACTCCAACCGCAACTCCAACTTTACCTTCAAATGTAGAAAATCCAACGACTATACCGTTCTTAATATCTTTTTTACTTTGGTCTACTATGTTTCTTAGTTCCTTTGGAGGAAAATCAGTAAGAACTTGATACCTTAAAGTAAAGGAGCCTACTTTTTTATCTTTAATAACATTCTTATTTTTGTCCTTAATTATAATTTGAATTTTAATTTTATCTAATTGTTTATTTAAATTTTTAATATTTTCAAATAACTCTAGTTCTTCTTTGTAATTAGGTTTAACATTATATTTTAATAACTCTTTTTTGATTGATACCATCTCATCTTTTAAAGATTTATCTTTTAAAGATTTATTTTTTTCTAAAGATTTTTCATAATTTTCTAATTGTTGTTCTCTTAAAGCTTCCACTCTTCTAACGCCTGCTGCAATTGATGATTGGTTTATTATTTTAAATTTTCCAATATCTTTTATATTTTTAACATGGGTACCACCGCAAAGTTCGGTAGAAAAATACCCTCCATTTTCACTACCCATAGATAAAACTCTAACTTCATCTCCATATTTCTCACCAAACATAGCTAGAGCGCCTTTTTCGACAGCTTCTTTAGGTGTCATAATTCTAGTCTTAACATCTCCTGCTGTATTAACCATATCATTCACATACTTTTCTATTTTTTCAATTTCATTTTTTTCAATAGGTTTATTATGACTAAAATCAAATCTAAGTTTCTCTGGGCTAACTAAAGAACCTTTTTGAGTAACGTGTTTACCTAAAGTTCTTCTCAAAGCCTCATGAAGCAAATGTGTAGCTGAGTGATAAGCTCTAGCATCGTTTCTTCTTTTCACATCAATTTCTAGATTTACATTTTGATTAACTTTTAAAGAACCTTTTTTAACTTTTCCAAAATGAACATGAATATCTCCCATTTTTTTTTGAGTGTCGTCTATTATAACTTTGCAATCATTAGAATAAATTATACCTTGATCACCAACTTGACCTCCGGACTCTGCATAAAATGGTGTTTGATTGGTTACTATCTCTATTTCATCGCCTGCTTTTGCTTCATTCACAAAATCTTTACCTTTTGAAATTTTAAGTACAACTCCTTCAAGTTTATTAAATTCATAACCTAAAAATTCTGTAGGATTAATTTGTTCTCTAACTTTAAACCATTTTTCTTCTAAAGATTTATCTCCAGATCCTTTCCAATTAGCTCGAGCCAATTTTTTGCTTTTCTCCATTTCTTTTTCAAAACCAATTTTATCTACTTTTATATTTTTGTTTTTTAAAATATCAGCAGTAAGATCTAGTGGAAAACCATAAGTATCATATAATTTAAAAGCAACTTCTCCAGGAAAAGAATTGTTTTTCACTTTATTTAAATTATCATTTAAAATTTCTATTCCTCTGCTTAATAATGAAGAAAATTTTTCTTCTTCTGTTTTTAATGTCTCAATAATTAAAGTTTCTGCTCTCTTTAATTCTGGATAGGAATCTGACATTTCATTAATTAATGTTGGTACCATTTTATAAAAAATTGGTTCTTTGCTACCCAACGTATGAGCATGTCTCATTCCTCTTCTCATTATTCTTCTTAAAACATAACTTCTTCCTTCATTAGAAGGCAAAACTCCTTCTGCAATTAAAAATGAACTAGCTCTAAGATGATCTGCAATAACTCTGTGGCTAGCTATATTTTCCTTACTAACTTTGGTTTTAGTTAAATTTGAAGAGGCATTAATTAAAGTTTTGAAATGATCTGTAGCATAATTATCATGAGTGCCCTGGAGCAATGCTGAAATTCTTTCTAAACCCATTCCTGTATCTACCGATGGTTTTGGTAGATTGACTCTTTTTTCTTTAGAAATTTGTTCAAATTGCATAAATACTAAATTCCATATTTCTATAAAACGGTCACCATCTTGATTTTTGCTTCCTGGAGGTCCTCCTTGTAAATGTTCTCCATGATCATAAAATATTTCTGAGCAGGGTCCACAAGGCCCGAGATCACCCATTGACCAAAAATTATCACTAGTAGATATTTTATAAATTTTACTTTCTGGTAGGCCTGCAATTTTCTTCCATAAATCAAAAGCCTCTTTGTCTTCTGAATAAACACTCACGCACAATCTATCTTTCGGTATCTGAAATTCCTTGGTTATTAAATTCCACGCCAATTCTATTCCGATATCCTTAAAGTAATCTCCAAAAGAAAAATTTCCTAACATTTCGAAAAAAGTATGGTGTCTGGGTGTGTAACCCACATTTTCTAAATCGTTATGTTTTCCACCTGCTCTAACACATTTTTGTGAAGTAGTAGCTCGTTTATAATCACGCTTTTCTAAACCTGTAAAAACATTTTTGAACTGCACCATTCCGGAATTGGTGAACATCAAAGTAGGATCGTTTCCTGGCACCAAATTGCTAGATTCAACAATTTGATGGCCTTTATTTGAAAAATAATTCAAAAATGACTTTCTTACATTTTTTAATGTTTTCTCTGCCATTTATCTATTAAATACAGTTTTTTAGAATTATGTCTAGAAGAGAAGAAAGGTGCCTATTTAGACACCTTTCTTAAGAGAGCTAACTATTTAAATATTTAATCTTTTTTACTAGGATCTGTTTTTTCAACCGTTGGATTGCCTTCAATTTTCTTTGAAATTAAACCAGCTTTTGTCCTTATCGCCATTTCAATTTCTGCAGCAACTTTTGGATTTTGTTCTAGATATATTTTTGCGTTTTCTCTACCTTGGCCAATTTTTTCGCCTTTGTAGGCATACCATGCGCCTGATTTTTCAACTACATCCGCTTTTGCTCCTAAGTCTATTAGTTCGCCTGATTTACTAATTCCTTTTCCATACATTAAATCAAACTCTATAACTTTAAACGGCGGAGATACCTTGTTTTTGACCACTTTTACACGAGTAGAATTTCCAATAATTTGTTCTTTATCTTTGATGGCCCCTATTCTTCTAATATCCATTCTTACTGATGAATAAAATTTTAGTGCATTTCCTCCAGATGTTGTTTCTGGATTACCAAACATAATTCCTATTTTCATTCTTATTTGATTTATGAAAATTACCATCGTATTAGTTTTTGCTATGGAGCTAGTTAGTTTTCTTAGAGCTTGGCTCATCAATCGAGATTGTAATCCCACATGATGATCTCCCATTTCTCCTTCGAGTTCTGCTCTTGGCGTTAGTGCCGCTACTGAATCGACTACTAAAACCGAAACTGATCCTGATTTAATTAGCGTATCTGCTATTTCTAAAGCTTGTTCACCGGTATCTGGTTGAGATATTAAAAGTTCTTCAGTTTTAACTCCTAATTTCTTTGCATATACTGGATCTAACGCATGTTCCGCATCAACAAACGCACAAATACCACCTGTTTTTTGTGCTTCAGCTAAAACTTGTAAAGCTAAGGTAGTTTTACCAGATGATTCTGGTCCATAAATTTCTATAACCCTTCCTTTAGGAAGACCGCCAATTCCAAGAGCTAAATCTAAGCTTAACGATCCCGTTGATATAGCCTCAACATTTATAGCCGCCTTTTGGCCTAGTTTCATTACTGAGCCTTTTCCAAAATTCTCGTCTATTTGGCTAATAGCTGCTTCTAAAGCTTTATTTTTCTGTTTAATTTCCACTTCCTGATTTTTTCCTGATTTTACTATTTTTAAGTTATTTTTAGTCATGTTTTACCTTTTTTTATTTTAAATTTAGCTAACGAATCATGAAAACAAATGTACACATTTTGTTCTTTTTAGCAATAGTTAATTAAATCCTCTAAAATCAGGGTTTTTTGTAAAATAAATAATATTAAGATCCGCTAATTCGAATTTAAATTCAACTGATTTGCAGTGAGTCGACCAATTGTCGATAAAAGATTAAATTGAGATATAAGAAAATTTCTTTCTGAACTAGCTAAATTTATTCTTGAATTTAATAAAATTGATCTTGACTGAATAACTTCCAGAGTAGTTCTGCTGCTTCCAGATTCATATTCTAAGGTAATTCCTTCATTTGCAATTTCTGCTGCTTTTACTTGTGATCTAATAGAATCTAATACGCTTTTAGAAGACTGGTAGCTAGACCATGCATTAGTTACTTCTGTTTCTGTTGTTTTTTTTTGGTCTTCAAGTAAAAGTTCTTTTTGATTTTTTATTTCTTGAAATTTTCTATAATTAAATGCATTTTTACCTCCAGCAAATAGAGGCCAGGATGCAGTTGCGGTTACTGTTTCCTGAGTTCTTTCTTGTGTTGTTGTGCTAATATCATCTTGTTCAGCAATTTTGTATGAAAGCGTGGCAGACGGAGAAAGTTCTGAACCTGCTATTGTTACATCTAATTTAGATTGCTCATACTCCAAGATTGCTATTTGCAAATCAGGATTTTCTAAATTTGCTATTTTATAAGCTTGGGCCAAACTGTCGGGAAGAATTAAATTATTTTTCTCTTTTTCTTGAATTTTTGTAGCTGACTTTTTTCCTATTATTTTTTCAAAATTTGCCTTACTGGTAACTAGATCATTTTGGGCTGCTATTAATGCTGCTGTAGCTCCCGCCAAAGAAGACTCTGATTGTGCTAAATCTGTTAAACTTATTTCACCTTTTTCAAGCCTATTTTGATCAGTTTCGACCTGTCTTTCTAATAAATCTACATTTATTAAATTAATATTTACCTTCTTTTTGTTTAATAATAATTCTGTATGAGCTTTTGCTGCATCTAATAAAATTTCTTGTTCAACTTTTTTGAGTTTAAATTCTCCCAATTGTTGCCCTTTTCTTTTTTTTTGTAAATTTGCTACACCACCAAATCCTTGAAAAATTTTTTGCTCTACTAGTATAGACTGTTCTTTTGGTTTTATACGAGTGCTAGCTTCATTTCCTTTTATATTGTCTTGAGATTTACGGTAACCTGAAATTGTAACACTAGGTAAAAATTCACTAATGGCTTCCCTTTTTTCTTCTCTTGAAGCTCGCATATTTGCTCTCTCAGCATTTAATTTTGAATTATTTAAATAAGCTGATTGAAGAGATTCTAATAATGTACCAGCTTCAGATACATTTGGAATTATAAATATTAAAATTAATATAATTTTAAAAAATTTTTTCATTTTATTTCTACCTAAATAAAACTTTCTTAATTACGTGATTTTTTTTTAGCAACAAAACCACTGATGCAGACTTACTTAAATCTTTAACCATTTGCAAAGTAATTCTTTCATAAAACATTATAAAACGTTTTATTTCATTATAAGACATTATTTTTTTCTTTAAATGTGACTTTTTTTCCAGCTTTTTTTCTTGAAGAAGTCTCCATTTAAAAACCATATTAAAATTTGGAATTTTCATAAAAATTAAATGATCTATCATTGAAAAAAGTTTTTTATATTCTTTTTTAAGTTTTTCATTTACGTGCTTCCTCCATATTAAATTTTGATCTTCATATTTTTCAAGAATATTTACTGGTTTTTTTATTAGAGAGTTAATTTGTGGTTTTGCCCCAACACACCAGCCTTCTAATATTACTATTTCTGGCTTTTTTTTTATATTAAACCAGTATTTTTTTTTTAATCGATTATCAATGGCTTTTTCAAATTTTGGTAGCTGGATTCTTTTAAATTTTTTCTTTTTAAGAATGTCAAAAAATTTTTTAATTAAATTAATATCATGAGTGCCTGGCACACCTCTCGTTTTGAATAAAGGATGTACATTATTTGACATTTTATTACGGTCTTTGAAGGTCTTATAAAAATCATCTATAGAACTAACATAGATTTTTCTTTTAAAAAATTTTTTTAAAATAATTTTTAAAATTTCTGCAATTGTTGTTTTGCCAGAACCTTGACCTCCAGAAAAACCTAAAAATAAAGTTTTTCCTTTTCTTTTATATTTGTTTTCAATCCAAAATGACATAGGTATATAAATTTTTTTCAAGCTTTTTATTTTATTATTTTTAGATTGAAAAACTTTTTCTCTACTTAGATATTTTAAATAATCTCTTTTTACTTTTAAAAAACAATCTTCTGCTGCTTTCATTATTTTTTATCTAGGGGGTGGTTTTCACCATCATTAACCTTGATATTTTCTAGCTCGAAAGGTTTTACCCCTTCTATGCATGCGACATTCAGCATATAAACTTTATCATGATTGCTTCTCGGATTTGAATGTGTATAAATTCCACACTTTGAGCAAAAATAATGTTCGGCTACTTTTGTATGATATTGATAAAGAGTTAAAAGATCTTTTCCTTTTATAAGTTTAAAATTTTCTGGTTTAACTGGTGTCATTATATAACCTCTCCTTTTACAAAGAGAACAGTTACATCTCATAAGCTTTTCAAATCCCGCTTCGGGCAAATCCACCTGAATTTCTACTCCTCCGCAATGACAGCTTAGTTTTTTCATTTCTTTTTTAATCTAAATTTTTTAGCACGATTTTCATATACTGGTAATAGTTATCCACATCATATCTAGATCTAGTTTTAATGTTCATGTTTTGATTCAGTTTAGATTCTTTTTTGGACTCAAAATACAACTTATTGGACACTTTTCCACATCTTGCTATATCTTTCAGTTTATTATAAATTAGAACAAAAGAAGAACATTATGAAATTATCATTACCTTTCCATATACACAAAGTTGGTGCTGGCTTCCCTTCTCCAGCAACTGATTATGTGGAAGACGACATCGATCTTAATACCCATTTAATAAAAAACATGCCTTCCACATTTCTTATCAGGGTGCAAGGAAAGTCGATGAATAGTATCGGAATTCGTGATGGAGATCTTTTAGTTGTAGATAGAAGTTTAAATCCAAAAAATTTTTCGACAGTAATTGCAAATGTTAATGAAGAACTAGTTGTTAAAAGTTTCATAAAGGAAAAAAATGAATCGTTTCTAACTTCTGGATCCAAAAAATTAAAGGATAAAATTAACTTAACTGAAAGTCCAGAAATTTTTATTTGGGGCGTCGTAACTTACGTGATTCATGCTTTACACTAAAAATAAAATAGCATTAGTAGATTGTAATTCATTTTATGTTTCTTGTGAAAGATTATTCAATCCATCTATAATTAAAAAACCGGTTGTAGTGTTATCAAGTAATGATGGATGTGTGATATCTAGATCAACAGAAGCTAAAGCTTTAGGTATTAAAATGGGTGAACCATACTTTAAAGTAGAAAAAATAATAAAAACAAATGATGTAAAAATTTTTTCATCAAACTATTCTTTATATGGTGATATATCAAGAAGGGTCATGAAAACTCTAAGACAGTTTTCTCCTGAAATAGAAATTTATTCAATTGATGAAGCGTTTTTAAATTTATCTTTAATTAAAAATGAAAATTTACTTGAATATGGAAATAAAATAAGAAAAACTGTTTTAAAATGGACTGGTATACCAACAAGTATTGGTATAGCAACAACAAAAACTTTAAGTAAAGCCGCAAACCATATCGCAAAAAAAGAAAGCTCAGGTGTTATTGACTTAATAAATTCAAAACAAACAAATCAATTGCTTAAACAGATTAAAATAAGTGATGTTTGGGGCATAGGACGACAATTAACAAATTTTTATATTAAAAATGGAATAAATACGGCATATGAATTAAAAAATATATCTAATAGTTGGATAAAAAAAAATACAAACGTATTAGGAGCGCGTACAGCAATGGAGTTGCGAGGAATACCTTGTGTCTCTTTAGAAGCTTTTGAAGAAAAAAGAAAGAACTGTTGTGTATCAAGATCCTTTGGAAGAAAAGTTACAAAGTTAGAAGAATTAAAAGAATCTGTCACAGCACATTGTTTAAATGCAGCAGAAAAGATTAGAAATGATAATCAGACTGCTAAAAAAATAACTGTTTTTATAAGAACAAGTCCTTTTCAGAAATACAATAATTATTATGCAAATGTAAAAAAAATAGATCTACCAATTAGAACTAACGATAGTATTGAGTTAATAAAACAAGCGTTAATTGCATTAAAACAAATTTATAAAAAAGGTTATAGATACCAAAAAGCCGGGATAATTCTTTCGAGTCTAAAAGATATGAACTCCTATAAAAAAAATTTATTTTCAAAAGTTAGTAATGAAGAAAAAAGGACAAAGCTTATGAAGGCGATTGACTATACTAATTTCAAATATGGTCGTAATGCTCTAAGTATTGCTCAAGCTGGATTTAGACAAAAATGGAATATTAAGAAACAACATTCTTCTAAAATTGATACAGCTTGCTTTGACCTATTGCCTGCTGTTAGGAGCTTCTAAAATATCAATACTTTCAATATTTTCTAAAGATTTATTGAACTCTTCCATATTAGAACGGGTTGATATTTTTAAAATAGTAACAACAAACAATATTAAAAATAAAATGGGAATAAAAGTAAATAAAGAAAAATTATTTAAAATAAAAAATAGATAAACTAAAAAAAATACGATTGAACGGATAATAACTGTGGTTCTAAATACCGAAATAATAGCTAATGAATGAAAAACTAACGCTAAAAAATTCATTTTTGATGGCAAAACATATCTAATACCTCTTGTGGAAGGTACAAATGTTCGCTCTTTAATTGTTCTAACAACTGAACTGGAGTATGAATTCCATAAGTATGGCTTTTGAATTAGCTGTTTTACGTGGTCTTTTGTTACACAAGTAAAATTACCAAATTTAATTAACTTGCCAGTAAATATTAGCGTCAACAGCTTATGAACTTCATATAAAATCTTGAATATAATGCCTTCAGATCTTTTAAAACGATTTCCTGTTATCGTCATACT
>CACEPH010000003.1 GCA_902561465.1 uncultured Pelagibacteraceae bacterium | reverse complement strand
TGAGAATGTTTAGAAAAACAATATATATTTTTTTGCTATTTTTGTTAGTCGCTTCTTGTGGCGGAACATTTGACTCTGTGAAAAGAGGTCTGACCGGTTCTAAAGCAGATAATGCAGATGAGTTTTTGGTGAAAAAAAAGGATCCGCTTATATTACCACCAGATTTTGAAAATTTGCCAATTCCAGATGAAGAAGTAACCAGCATAGCAGAAAATACAATTTTTGAAAACACACTAGAAACTGCTATTGAAGAAAATACATCTACATCAGATTCTGTTGAAAAATCCATTTTAAGAAAAATTCAGTCAAAATAAATGCTAAAAAAAGATGATTTCTTTAAAGGTTATTTTATAAATTCTATACAATTTAAAAAGAATTTAAAAAAAACAAAAGTCGCTTTTAATTCTTTTTTAAAAAAATTAAACAGTAATCAAATTCCACAGCTTGATTCATATCAAAAGAATTTCGAATTTGATTTTTCTAAATCAACCGTCAATAAATTTTCAAAATATGAAAATATTATTATTATTGGTATGGGGGGATCAATATTGGGAACAAAAAGTATTTATTCGTTCTTAAGAAAGAAAGTTAAAAAAGAAGTATTTTTTTTTGATAATTTAGATCCAAATTTAATCGAAAAATATAAAAATATAAAAAAATTAAAAAACTCCTGTTTCATTGTTGTTTCAAAATCGGGAAATACACTAGAAACAATTACAAACTTAAATGTTATTTTTTCTAAAAAAAATATGAAAAATAAATTAATTATTATTACTGAGATAAAAGATAGCAGTTTAATGGACTTTGCTAACAAATATAATGCAGAAGTTATCGAACACAAAGAATTTATAGGTGGGCGCTATTCAGTGCTTTCAGAATCGGGAATGTTTCCATCGGCATTAATGGGATTAAATTTAAATAAATTTAGAAATTTACAAATGTTAATAAAAAATAAAAATTTTATTTCATCTTTAATTCAAAATGTTGCAAGCATTTATACATTGAATTTAAAAAAAATTAATAATTCTGTTATTTTAAATTATAATTCTAGTTTAAATGATCTTGGATATTGGTATCAGCAGCTTACCGCTGAAAGTTTGGGTAAAAAAGGCAAGGGAATTAATCCTGTATTATCGTTTGGTCCAAAAGATCATCATAGTCTTTTACAGCTTTATCTAGATGGACCCAAGGATAAATTTTTTACTTTTTTTAGCACGCCAACAAAAAATAATAAAAAAATAGAATCAATTATAAATATTCAATGTAAAGCGACAAAAAATATTTTTAGAATGAAAAAAATACCATACAGAGAGTTTTTTTTTAAAAATAGTGATGAAAGTGAATTAGGTTCTATTTTTACATTTCTTGTTTTGGAAACAATCCTTCTGTCATTTTTAATGAATGTTAATCCGTACAATCAACCAGCAGTGGAGGAAGTAAAGGTTGAAACAAAAAAATTTTTAAAATGAGTACGGTAAAGGCTTTCCAAATATTATTTTCGAAACACCATATGTTCTTTCATCAAGTATTTTAAAATAAAAATTTAATTTTTCATTAGTGTTTTTATGAGTATGTAGAATTATAATTCCATTATTTTTTAACAAGTTCTTTTTAATAATTAGTTCAATTAAATCATTTATATTTGTATCTTTAAAAGGAGGATCGCAAAATATAAGATCAAATTTCATTTCAGGGGACCAATTAAAAGAAGCTTTGTCTTTTTTTTCAATTACACGAAAAACATCACCACAAAATATTCTTGTTATATCTTTTACTTTTAATTTTTTAATATTTTTCTCTAAAGTTTTTATGGCTTCTTTTTCCTTTTCAATAAAAACAACCTTTTTAGATTCTCTTGAAATACACTCTAAACCAAAAGATCCTGTTCCTGAGTATAAATCTAGTACGTTTGATTTCCTTAGTTGGAATGAAATTTTGTTTGAATGGCTTAGTAAATTAAAAACGCTTTCTCTAACCATATCTTTAAGAGGTCTAATTTTTTTGTCCTTTGGGCCATAAAGAGTAATTCCTTTAAATTTTCCTGATATAATTCTCATAACTATTTGTTGTTTATCACTCTCCAACCAATATCTTTTCTAAAAAAACCGTCAGTCCAATTTATTTTACTGATCTTTTCTAAAGAATTATTTCTCGCTTTAATCAAACTTTCCGAAGACGAAGTAACATTTAGCACTCTTCCTCCAATCGAATAAGTTTTATTATTTTTTAAATATGTTCCTGCATGAAATATTTGGTTATTTTCATCAGAGGAAATATTAAATAAATTTTTAATTTCACTATTTTTAATATAATTAGAAGGATATCCTTTTGCACACAAAACGATAGTAATACAATTTTTATTGCTCCATTTTATTTTCAAATTATTCAGTTTGTTTTTGGTAGCCAAATCTATAATTTCTAATAGGTCCGTTTCTAGTCTCATCATAAGAACTTGGCATTCTGGATCGCCCATTCTAATATTATATTCAATTAAGTAAGGCTCTTCATTTTTGATCATTAGGCCCGCATATAAAAAACCTTTGTATGGATATCCCAAATTTTTCATAGACTTAAGAGTAGGCTCTATAATTTTTTTATTAATTTTATTTTCAAGCTGAACTGTAAGTAATGGTGCAGGGGAATAAGCACCCATTCCTCCAGTATTAGGACCTGTGTCTCTTTCACCAACTCTTTTGTGATCTTGTGCCGATCCAAAAAAATGATATGAATTTTTATCAACTATAACAAAATAACTTAACTCTTCTCCTTCCAAAAATTCTTCGATAACCACTTGGTTTGAGGATTTAAATTTACCATTTAAAATTTCTTTGGCATTTTTCAAAGCTTCTTTTACTGATTTACATACGGACACACCTTTTCCAGCAGCTAAGCCATCAGCTTTAACAACAATCGGAGCTCCGTTTTTTTTTATAAAATTAAAAGCATCGTCAAAATTATTAAAAACACCAAAATTGGCTGTTGGAATATTGTTTTTTTTGCATAAATTTTTCATAAATGCTTTTGAGCCTTCTAATTGTGATGCAAATTTATCAGGCCCAAATACTCTTACTTTTTTTTCACTTAAATAATCTACAAGCCCTTCAACTAAGGGCTGTTCGGGACCAACTATTACAATATCAATGTTTTGTTTTTTAATTATTTTATAAAGAGCATCAAAATCTGAAATATCTTCTTTTATATTTTCTGCTATTTTCTGGGTTCCGGCATTACCAGGAATGCAAATTAATTTTTTAATTTTTGCCGATTGTTTTAATTTGTAGCAAATGGCGTGCTCTCGACCACCACTTCCTATGACAGCTAAATTCATATATTATAGATGTATTAATAATTAAATATATATGAACGGAAATAAAGCTAAACTTAAATTTAATCCAAATAATTTTGAAGTTATTGAGGATGGAGATTATGTTGTTTGCGCTGTTTCAGGAAAAAATATACCACTCAATCAATTAAATTATTGGAATGTTGAACTTCAAGAGCCTTATTTTTCACCAAAAGAGGCACAACAAAGGTATGAAGAATTAAATAAAAAATGAGAATCTTATTTAGTATAGTTTTTATATTATTTACAACCTCAAGTTTTGCAGTAACTTTTAATGGTAAATTTATTCAAGGATCGTTTATTCTTGGAAAAACTGATCCCGGCTCAGAAGTTTTCATTGATAAACAAAAGGTTAAAGTTACCACAGACGGATATTTTGCTTTTGGTTTAGGCAGAGATAGAAAAAATGACGTAGTAATAAAAATAAACCAAAAAAAAATTGTAAAAAAGGTTTTCAAAAGAGAATATAAAATTCAAAGAATAGACGGGCTTGAAGAAAAGAAAGTGACCCCACCAGAAGAAGTCTATGAAAGAATTAAAAGAGAAAACAAATGGATAGGAGAGGCCAGAGCTATTAATAGTGATTTAACTTTTTTTAAAAAAAAATTTATTACTCCACTAGAAAACGCAATAGTCACTGGTGTTTACGGAAGTCAAAGAATTTTAAATGGCAAGCCCAAGTGGCCCCATTACGGAATAGATTTTGCTGCAGATCAAGGGACAGAAATAAAAGCTATGTTGGATGGAATTGTTACCTTGGCAGAACCCGATCTATTTTATACTGGCGGAACTTTAATATTTGATCACGGTCATGGAATTTCAACACTTTATATGCACATGGAAAAAATATTGGTTAAAGAAGGACAAAAAGTAAAACAAGGAGATATAATTGGAACAGTTGGATCTACAGGAAGATCAACAGGAGCCCATTTAGACATTAGACTTAATTGGTTTCAAGTAAGATTAGACCCTGCTACAGTTTTAGATATAAAAAATTAATAAAAAGAAAAAATTTTATTAATTAATTTTTCAATTAATTTTTTCTCATTAATCTCAGAATATTTATTAGCTAATTTTTTTCTATGAGATAAAGTTTTTACATGCCAATTTTTAGGTAAATTGTTTACTGCATCTAATATTTTTTCAGAGAATTTTTTAATGTCTCCGGACTGTATTTCTTCAAAGATTGGTTTCTGCCAATACTCTTTACCTCCCCCACCTGTATAGCCAATAACTTTATTACCTGCGATTGCTGCTTCAAGCGGCGGCATTCCAAAACCCTCTGCATAAGAAAAGGATAAAAATATTTTAGATTTACACAATTTAAAAAAAAGTTTTTTTTCGTCTAAATCGCTTAAGGATTCCATTTTCCATTTTTTTGGTAATTTATTGAACAAAAATAAGGAAAGTAAATTAAAATGATCAATCAGTTTTCTCGGCATGAATGTTATTAAATTACTTTTTTTATTGGGAATTCTGAATTTTTTTTGGTTAAAAGATAAATTAACTTTTAAGATTTTATTTTTTTTATTTGGAAAAATAAATTTTAAACATTTATAAGTTTCTTGTGATGTTGTGATAATAAATTCAGCTTTGTTATATGATTTAAAAAGCTTTTCATGATCGTAAAATGAATTCATATGATAAAAACCTTGAACAAAAATTGAATATTTTATCTTTCTTTTTATAAGAAAATTGTCTGCAAAATGAGCCCAGATTTCAGGAAGAATTATAAAATCACTCTTTGGATTAAAAATCATGTCTTTTTTAATTATAATTTTATTTTTTGTCCAAGATGATGATGGTGTAAAAGATTTTACAACTTCCATCTCATTGATTTTCCAACCATATTTTTTGGATGGTTTATTAAACATTCTCTTTTTTATAGAAAGTAGAATTTTATCTATTTTCTTTTTTTTTAAGTGTAAAATCTGAGAACTTACATTCTTGATATTAAGTTTATTTATTAACTCGCTATGCTGGTAAATTACTTTAGATCCACCAGAAGCGCTTTTGTGAGCTGGAAGTATATAAATAACATTTATTTTTTTTTTACTTTTCATAGTTTTATAATTTATTTAACAAAAAATAATATTTGCATAAACATATATTTACTTAATTAAAGATTTGAAGTTTCTTTATGCCACCTGCAAGTATCACAATATTGATTAAGAGGAGGTATTTTTTCGCTATTGTAACATTTTTCAAGCTCAACCAAAGTATCCTCAATGTAATCAGTTTTTAAATCGTAAGATATAAGATTAATTGTAAAATCTAATTTTCCTTCAAAAACTTTTTGATCAGAACGCCCCGCATTACAAAGTATCCAGTACCCTTTTTTATAAACTTTATATTTATTTAATTTCAGCAAGTATGCATAAAAATCTAACTGTCTCAAATAGCCCTTATGATAAGATTTATCTGAATTAACATAATCTAGGTCATTTTTATTAGAAGTAGCCTTGTAATCAACAACAATTATTTCTTTGGTATCATTATTAAACCAAAGATCATCAAGCGCTCCAAAAATTTCAAAGTTCGTTTTGATTGATTTTGCTCTTACTCCTTTACGGTTATTTCTAAAATCTTTTAATTTTTGTTCATCAATTTTTAATGGAATAAAATTTAAGTTATATTTTTCAAACACAGGATGAGGTATTTGTTTTTTTCTATAAAAATCAAACTCATTTTTTAAAAGTGAATCTACTCTAGAATTCATGGGAAAACCCGGTGTGCTTATGGACCTTATTCCCAACTTTCTTTCAATGTAAAAACATCTTCTACATTTAATAAAACTATCCCAGGCACTTCTACTTAAAGCTTTCATTATTTCCAACGGTTGTGTGACCAAATCCATTGCTTTGGATTTTTAATTATCATTTTTTCTATAATTTTATTAATTTTGATTGTGATATTTTTTATATCTTCTTCATCATTACCTGTTTTTTCAATTTTATACGGTTCATAAATTGTCATTTCAAAATTTACGCTATTTTTTCTTTCAATAAAAATTGGAACTAATTTACAATTATATTTTAATGCAAGCTGAGCAGGTATCGTTGTTGTGTGAGCAGGTTTGTTAAAAAAAGGAACTCTTGGCCCTTCGCCCACACGCTGATCTACCATGAGAGCAATACTGTACCCATCTTTAACTTTGTTAATTATTTCTCTCATGCCAATTCTACCCTTAGGAATTTGAGCTGGACAAATATATTTCATTCTTAAATATTCCATTAGAGGATTTAAAAAAAAATTATTCAGCGGTCTATAAATTGCTGCGCATTTTATTCCAGATTTATCTAGCTCCATTGCCATTAATTCAAAATTTGCAAGGTGAGCGGAAAAGAATATTACAGGTTCATTTTCTTTTTTTATTTGATCTAAGTAATTTGCTCCATTGATTTTAATATGATCAAAATTAGTTTTATTAAATTTAAAATCTTTTAAAAAAATATATTCTGCAAAAGTTCTTCCTATATTTGACCACATATTATTTATAATTTCGCTTTGTGTTTTTGTATCTAGATCTCCTAAACCAATTTTTAAATTTTGTTCTATTATATTTTTAGATCTAAATAATGGTCCAATGGATCTTCCAATAACAGCTCCCAAATTAGATGCATTTTTTAGACCAACTATTTTAAATATACAGAATAATGAAATTATACTAACAAATTCAAAAAAGTATTTAACGACTTTCATATAGCTGCTTTAATTGTTTCAATAAAATGATTTTTATTTTGCATTTCAACTGATATTTTTAAACAATTTATATATTTTTGATAATTTCCACCAATCCTAAAAAAATCTTTTTCAGTAGTTAGCAGCATGCCGCCACTTGATTTTGCTTTACTAATTAGTTTTTCTAAATCTTCCTTAGTGTAATTATAGTGATCAGGAAATTTTATTTTTTCTATAATATCGATATTATTCTCTTTCAATAAATCAAAAAAATTAATTGGATTTCCAATTCCCGCGAAAGCTATTACCTTTTTATCTTTAAAATTATCTATATTTAATGATTTATACTTTATGTAAAATATTTTTATTAATTTATTTTTACTATATATTTTCTTTTCAATATTAATATTTTTTTCGCCATTTAATATTACACAATCTGCTCTCTTCAATGAAGAAAGTTCCTCTCTTAAAGGTCCAGAAGGAATAGGGAAGCCATTTCCTACCCATTGTTTCTCATTAAAGCAAACAATAGATAAATTTTTATTTACTGAAAAATCTTGAAATCCGTCGTCAAGAATAGCGATATTGATTCCATCTTTTATAGCATTTTTTATTGCGTCTATTCTTTTTTTATTTTGATAAATTGGCCCTATTTTTTTTTGTAAGTTTACTTCATCTTGAAATGAACTATATTCTTTTCTAACAAAACCAGGTCTCATGTTTAAATTTTTTAAAATTGCAAATATTTCAATACACATAGGAGTTTTTCCAGTACCTCCTAAATAAATATTACCAACACAAATTATAGGAATTTGGAATTTATGAATTTTAGTAAAAATATTTTTAAGAAAAATTAGTAATTTTAATATTAAAGTAATTGGAAAAAGCACAATAGCAAAAAATGAAATTTTAGTTTTATCCCAAAACTTTGGTTTAAAAAAAATCATCTATAACTATTTATATATATTTTTTTAATTCTATGATCATATTATTAAGTATATTTTGACCATAATTTTCTATTTTTTTTACAATCTCTTGATTTTTAGCTTTATCATCTTTCAATTCTTCAACTAATGATAGACTTAGTTCGTTAAAGTTATTTATTTCTTTTGTTATACCCATTGTTTTAAAATACTCATAAATTTCAGCAAAATTACTAACATATGGGCCGTGCAAAATTTTGCAGCCAAGTCTTGCAGGTTCAATGGGATTTTGTCCGCTGTCCTTTATTAAGGATTTTATTAAAGACTTTCCGAGGAATACATACTTTGAGATATTATAAAATTTTGAAGTTTCCCCATAAGAGTTAACCAAAACTATGTCAGTTTTATCATCTATTAGATGATATTCAGAGGACAGTACCGTTTTTAGATTTAGCTGCGATAAATCTTCACTAATTTTTTTTACTCTATCAATGTGTCTTGGGATAATAATCGTAAGGATATTACTATAGCTTTCTTTGATCTTTAAATGTGCTTTTGCACATAAGGCTTCTTCAGTAGGATGGGTGCTTGCTGCACACCATATCTTTCTATTTTCTATTTTATTTAAAAAATTTTGATCTAATTTTTTATTTGAATCACTTTTTAAATTTGAAAACTTAAGATTTCCATAATTTTTAATATTTTTAGCACCTAGAATTTTTAGAAAATTTTCGCTTTCTTTATTAGATGCTATACACAAGTCAAATTTTTCAAATATTTTTTTTAGCAAAATTTATAATTACCTTCCATCTAACAAAACTTTTTTTCGTAATTCTGGCATTAACTAATAATAAAGGTATTTTCTTTTTACTTATATTTAGTATCAAATTTGGCCAAACTTCAGAATCAATAAAAACAGATAAATTTGGTTTCCAGTGATTCAAAAATTTATTTGTGAAAAAATCTAAATCCAAAGGAAGAAATTGATGATCTACTTTTGGATTTTGTTTATATCTTTTTTCCAAAATTTTACCCGAACTTAATGTTATCGATGTTACAAGTATTTTGTTAATTTTTGATTCTTTAATGCAACCTTCTACAAGCGGAAGTATACTCATTGCTTCTCCTACGCTTGCTACGTGAAACCAAATTAAAGTACCTTCACCTCTTGGTATATTAATTTTAGATAATTTTTCCTTATACCTAATTGGATCTTCTTTTTTTCTAATTCTTCTTAAGTACAGATAAATTGGGGCAAAGGGATAAAAAAGGTATGTAAAAAGTTTATACCAAAAATACATAAATTAAGCGCTTAATTGTTTACTATAAAGATTTTTATAGATGGTTGAATTTTTTAAAAGCTCATCATGTGTTCCAATGCCAGAAATCTTACCTTGATTAATAACTATAATTTTATCAGCTCTTATAATGGTTGATAGTCGGTGAGCAATTACAAGGGTAGTCTTATTTTTTGTTAAATTCATAACTGCATTTTGAACTTTTTCTTCAGATTCTGCGTCAAGCGATGAAGTTGCTTCATCCAAAAGTATTATTGGAGAATTTTTTAAAACGGCTCTAGCAATGGAAACTCTTTGTTTCTGTCCTCCTGATAATCTAACACCGTTTTCTCCTATAATTGTTTCAAATTTTTGTGGTAACTTTTCAATAAATTCAGTAGCAGCAGCAAAATCACAAGCCTTTTTTATTTGTTCTTCAGAAGCATTCATGTTTGCATAAGCTATGTTAGCACGGATAGTATCATCAAATAATATTATATCTTGACTTACCATAGATATATTTTTTCTTAAGGATGATAATGTCACTGATCTAATATTCTGTTCATCGATATAAACTTTTCCTTCTTTTGGATCATAAAATCTTGGTAAAAGATTTATTATTGTACTTTTTCCAGCCCCACTATGCCCAACCAAAGCTACTGTAGTACCTCCATCAACAGAAATATTAATATTTTTTACAGCCTGTTCCTCAGTATTTGGATAAGAGAAACTTACTTCTTCAAATTTTATATTTCCTTTTTTTATATTTAAATTTGGATCAGAACCATTTTCTTTTATATTTGGCTCAGCATCAATAATGTTAAATACTCTTTTGGCTCCCACGGCACCCTGATTAAATAACATATTAATTGTAGCCAAAGAACGAATAGGTTGATAAGCCAACATCATAGCAGTCAAGAAAGAGAAAAAATTATTTATTTGCATCTGACCATTCACAATCATAAATCCTGAATAGTAAATAAATCCACCAATCATTATGCCTGTTAGGATTTCCATTATTGGAGTAGCTCTAATTAGTATGTTAGCTATCTTGATTTGGATATTAGTTCTTTCATCAATTTTCTTTTTAGATCTATCAAACTCAAAATTTTCTTGTTGATAAATCTTAATCATTCTTGTTCCTTTGATCACTTCCGACAAGTAAGAAGTTAGGCTACCTTCGATTTTTGCACTTTGGGAAACAGCTTTTCCAAGTCTTTTACCTAAAGATTTTGCTACAATAACTGCTAAAGGCATAATAATTATAGCAAATAAGGCCAAGTTCCAATTTTGGTAAAACATTAAACTTACCAAAACAATTAAAGTCATTGAATCTTTCATAAGATTTAAAAGACCCGATCCTACTAATTGACTCACTTGCCCTACATCGTAGAAAAAATGGGCAATATATTTTCCAGAGTGTTTTGATTCTATAGTGCTTATGTCTGATTTTAATATGCAAGCTGCCAATTGCGTTTGTAAAGTTTTCACAACACTATTGCTTATTCTTATTAAAATGTTTCTTGCAGCATATAAAGATCCACCTTTAATTGTAAAAGATAAAGCTATAGCTATAGGTATTAACAACATCATAGTTTGATCCTGATCGATAAAAATTTTTTTAATCGCAGGATCTAATAGCCAAGCTATAGCACCAGTTGAGCCAGCCACAACAAGAGACAATAAAAGAGAAATAAATAATTTAAAAATATGTTTTTTAACGTAAAATTTAAATAATCTTAATAAGATTTTTTTTAATTCAGAAAATTTCATATAAAATTAAAAGAAAAAATTAATACAAAAACTAGAAAACCTGTTAAATTATTATTTTTAAATGCAGCAAGACAAGATTCAGAATTGGTAGCTTTAAAAAGCTTCATCTGATAAATAAGAGAAATGATAAAAGGAATTGATAATAAAAAAAGATATTTATTTATTTCCATAATAAAAAGCATTACTAAAATTAAAAAAGTAAACAAGCCATAACAATAACCAACAAAGACTTTTACATTATTTTTAAACTTAATGGATGTTGATTTAACACCAATAATTTCATCATCATGCATGTCTTGAAGTCCATAAATCGTGTCATAACCGAGTGTCCAAAATATGGCTGCAATATATAATACCAAAGGTTCAATCGATATATTGTTTGTTAAAGATGTCCATCCCATTATTATTCCCCAATTAAAGGTTAAGCCCAAAAACAGTTGAGGCCAGTAAGTAATTCTTTTCATAAATGGGTAAGCGAAGGCCAGACTCATTGAGCCTATCCCTAGAATTATTGTTAGAAAATTAAATTGTAAAAGTATTATAAAAGCCAGCAAACAAAGAAATACTACATAAATAATTGCATTTAATATTGAAATTTTTCCAGAGGCAATTGGTCTTTTTTTTGTTCTTTCAACTTTTTTATCAAAATCTTTATCGACTATATCATTAAAAATGCACCCTGCGCTTCGCATTAAAACTGAACCCATAAAAAACAATATAATATATTTTAGATAAAGGTCGCTTTCGCTGTTAAAATAATAACCTAGTGTCACTCCCCACAAACAAGGCCAAAACAATAATAAAAAACCTATAGGTTTATTTAGCCTAGTTAACTGAATAAATATTTGCAATTTTTCCATTAAGGAACAATTATTGCTGGCCCAATGATTTTTCTTGATTCCAAGTCTTTGTGAGCTTGAACTACATCATCTAATTTATATTTTTTATAAATTTTTACTTTAACGTTTCCTAATTTAATTTTTTCAAATAATTTATCAGCTCCTTCTATTATTTCATCTTTTGTTCTTAGATATTGCCCCATTACAGGTCTTGTAAAATAAATACCTTTTGGTTGTATCATTTTTGCTACATCAATATTTTTAACTGGACCAGAAGCATTACCAAAAGAAACCATCATTCCTCTTGTTTTTAAACACTCGATTGAACCTTCGAATGTGTCTTTTCCCACTCCATCATAGACAACAGATACTCCTTTTCCTTTAGTGATTTCTAATACTCTTTTTTGAAAATTTTCTTTAGAATAATTTATCACAAAGTCACAACCATTTTTTTTAGCTATACTAATTTTTTCATCTGAACCAACTGTTCCAATTAATTTGCAACCAAGACTTTTTGCCCATTGGCAAAAGATTTGTCCAACACCACCGGCGGCGGCATGAAATAAAATAGTTTCATTTGAACTGACAGGATAAGTTTTGTGAAGCAAATAAAATGTAGTTAGACCTTTTGTCATTAAAGTTGCTGCTATCTCATGATCAATTTCTTTTGGCATTTTAACAAGATTTTTTGTTGGATAATTTCTTTCAGAAGAGTAGGATCCCAGAGGAGCTCCTGCGTAACAAACTCTATCTCCAATGTTAAAATCTTTAACCTGTGAACCAATTTCTCTTATAATACCAGAAGCTTCAGCACCTATTCCAGATGGTAATTGAAGAGGATATAAACCTGATCGGTGGTAAGTGTCTATGTAATTAAGTCCAATAGCCTTATGTTCAATTAAAACTTCTTCTGGTCCTAGTTTTTCAAGTTTAATATTCTTTAACTGTAAAACTTCTGGTTCACCTGTTTTTTCTATTGTAACGACTCGTGTCATTTTTGAACAAAATTTCCACTATGATAATCTTTAACTGCTTTAAGAATTTCTTCTTTAGTGTTCATAACAAAGGGGCCACCTCTAGCTATAGGTTCTCCAATTGGCTTACCTGATATTAATAAAAATTTTGATTTAATTATAGCTTTAACTTTCAGCTTATTGCCTTTAGTCAGCAAAATTAGAGTGGAGTTCTTAACTTTTTTATGATTTTTATCCCCAATTTTAATTTCACCTTCGATTAAATAAACAAAAGAATTATGAGCGGAGGGGAGTTCAAAGTTAAATTCCTTATCTTTTTCAAGCTCAACATCGAAATATATTGGTTCAACATTATGACCTTTAACAGGACCTTCGGAATCTCCAAATTTTCCAGCAATAATCTTTATTTTTTTTTCTGAATCTTTATGCATCTCCATGCTCTTAGAGTTTATGTAGATGTACTCTGGTTTTTTCATCTTTAGCTTTGCAGGCATATTTACCCATAATTGAAATCCATGGAGTTTTCCTTCAGACATAATAGGCATTTCTGAATGAATAATGCCCCCTCCAGTTTTCATCCACTGCACATCGCCTGCAGACATTTTTCCTTTAGCGCCCGTACTATCTTCATGCTCAAATTCTCCGTTAAGCATATAGGTTACAGTTTCAATTCCTCTATGAGGGTGGGGCGGGAAGCCTCCAATATAATCATCTTTATTTTCAGAACCGAATTCATCTAACATTAAAAAAGGATCAAAATAATTAGGTTTAACACCAATACTTCTTTTTAATTTAACCCCAGCACCATCAGAAGTTGGTATCGGATCTACAATTTTACTTACTTCAATATTTTTCATTTTAGATAATTTTAAGCAGTTCTTTTAAATCGCTAATTACAAATTTTGGTTGATAACTTAATTTATCAAAAATTTTATTAAGGCGATTAACCCACACTGCGTTGTAACCAAAAACTCCACCACCAGAAACATCCCAGGTATTTGAACTCATAAAACAAATATTTTCAGGTTTACAATTATATTTTTTAATAGGCATTTCATAAACCTTTGAGGCAGGTTTATAGATTCCAACAGATTCAATAGAAAAAATATCATCGAAATAATTTTGAATACTGTTACTTTCCACCAAACCTTTTAAAAGATCTGGAGTTCCATTGGATAGAATAGCTATTTTAATATTTTTATTTTTGAGACCTTTTAAACATTCTTCAACTTCAGTGTATGGACTAAGTATTTTATATAAATTTAATAATTCATTTCTCATTTCTTTTTTTATTTTAAAAGTTTCCATAGTATGATCTAAAGAATCTTCCGTAATTTCCCAAAAGTTTTTGTGTTTTTTCATAAGACTCCTTAACCACGTATACTCAAGTTGAGTAGTTCTCCAGGCATTTGCAAAATTTTCCCATTTGCTTCCAAGCTTTACTTTACATTTCGCGGCAGCAGAATTTACATCAAATAAAGTTCCGTATGCATCAAATACACAAGCTTTAATATTTTCTATCTTCATAACAAATCTTGTAACTTTTGAACTTCTCCAATTTTAAATATAATAGCATCATCTTTGTGATAACCATACATGTTGGTTGCGTTTTTAAACCTTATTGGCGGTTCAAAAGGATCTTCAAGAGAAAGGACTACGGTTCCCCAATGCATACCTAAAAGTTTTTTGCTTTTTAAATCTTGACCAATATTTAATGCTTCTTCAGGATTTGTGTGAAAAATAGACTTGTCTTTTTGTGGCGCCATGGGGTAAAAATTATAGGCACCTATATTAATAAATGTTAAATCAATAGGTCCATATTTTTTTCCAAGCTCTTTATAAATATTTCCATAACCAGTATCACAAGCAAAAAATATTTTTTTATTTTTATATTCTATCAAAAAACTTCCCCACAAAGTTTTATCAGTATCAGTTAAAGTTCTTTTTGACCAATGGACGGCAGGAACAAATGTAATTTTTAAATCATTAATTATTGCTTGGTCATACCAATCCATTTCTTTAACTTTTTTAAATTTGTTTTTAGTAAAATATCTTCCAAGCTTAAGAGGAGTTAAAACATTTGCTTCTTTATAAGGAAATTTTTTTATTGTTCTATAATCTAAATGATCATAATGATTATGAGTTAACAAAAACAAATTTACTTCTGGTATTTCTTTTAGATCAATAGCGGGATCAACATATCTTTTGGGACCAAAAATTAATGGACCCATATTTTTTGAAAAAACAGGATCGGTAATTATTGTAGTATTGCCAAGTTTAATTAAAAATGTTGCGTGTCCAATCCAAGCAACATAGTCATCATTTTTATATTTGTTCAGATTTTCTAATACTTTTTTTTTATCTACAACATGATTAGGAGGAATGTTTATTTTAATTTTTTTCTTTTCCTCATTCCATTTTGACATGTCCCATTTAAAATTAGGATCTCTTAGTGGGCTTCCTTCAGGATTTCTAAACGTTCCATCCGGCAAATGATGATAAGGTGCATCTTTCATATTTTCTGCAAAACCATTATAACTAAGATTAATGACTAAAATAATTATTATTAACTTTAATTTATAAAAATTTTTCATGACCTCCAAAATAAGACTTTATTTTTCTAAAGAATTAAAAGCAAATTTACTATCCAGCCTTTCTGCTGAACAGTCACACTATATTAAGAATGTAATGAGATTAAAGCTAGGTGACACAATTTCGCTATATAATTCAGTGAATGGAGAATGGGTTGCAAAAATTATCAGTCACAACAAAGAAAATACAGAGTTTAAAGTTGAAAAGTATATTAAAGGCAAAAAGTTGGAGAATGACATATGGTTAGCTTTTTCACCAATTAAAAAAAATTCTTTAGACATGATGATACAAAAAACAACTGAATTAGGAGTTCAAAAATTTATCCCAATATTATCAGAAAGAACAATTGTTAGAGCAATTAATACAGTGAGGTTAAAAAAAATTATAGTTGAAGCTAGCGAACAATCAAATCGAATTTCGGTTCCTAAAATAGAAAACTTACAACCTTTAAAAATTTTTTTGGATAAATTTCCAAATAATGGATCTTTAATTTTTTGTGATATTAATTGTGATAAAAGTGATTTAAAAAATGTTTTGATAAAAAAAAATCAAGGGCCTATTTGTATTCTTATAGGACCGGAAGGTGATTTTTCGCAAAAAGAGAGACAATTAATAATTGAAAAAAAAGAAATTTTTTCTTTATCTTTGGCAAATAATATTTTAAGAGCTGAAACAGCAGCGATAGCGTCCGTTACAATTGTAAATTATCACTTAAATTTAAATTAATTGAAAACTGCAGCAAGTTGACACAGCTATTGGTCAAAATGGCTAATGTTTTTTGTGGAAAAAAAAACAATATCAATTATAGAAAGTTGTTTTAAAACAGTAAAAGTTGTAAAAATAAACGATAAATTTGCAGGAAGGTATTTAAGTGTTTGTAGCAATTATATTCGCACTAATTATTGTTGGATCCATCGTATTTCATTTTTGGAGTCCATGGTGGTGGACACCAGTGGCGTCAAATTGGGGAAATATTGATGATACAATTATTTTGACTTTTTGGGTTACGGGTGCAGTGTTTGTTGCGGTGTGCTTGTTTATGGCATACTGCGTCTGGGCATATCGCTATAGACCAGATAGAAAAGCAGAATATAAACCAGAAGATAAAAAATTAGAATTCAGATTAACATGGCTAACTGCTCTTGGAGTAGTAGCTTTGCTTGCTCCCGGATTAGTAGTTTGGAACAAATATATTACAGTACCAGAAAATGCATTAAAAATAGAAGTGGTAGCATACCAGTGGGGTTGGAATTATAGATTGCCAGGTGAAGATGGTATTTTAGGAAAAACAAGCGTCGGATTAATTAATGATGATAATCCCTACGGCTTAGACTCAAGTGATCCAAACAGCAAAGATGATATTTTAGTTATGGATGCTGATCTTCATTTAGAAATAAATCAACCAGTAAAAATAGAACTTCGTTCTTTAGACGTCCTTCACAATTTTTATATTCCACAGTTTAGAGCAAAGATGGATACTCTTCCTGGTATAATAACTTACTATTGGTTTACACCTGAGAAAAAAGGTGAATATGAAATTTTATGTGCGGAATATTGTGGAACCGGGCATTATGCAATGAGAGGATTCGTGCAAGTAGACGAAGAGCAAGACTATTCAAATTGGTTAGCAAAACAAATTAGTTTTGAAAAAATGTTAGCAAAAAAAGAATTAGATAAAAATTTATTAATTGCAGAAAAATAAGGAAAAAAAATGACAGATGAATATACAGACAACAAAATAGAGACCAAAGCAGCAGATTCTTCTTCTGGAAGTTATGCTCCTCCCGCTGAAACAATTCCAGCGCAAGAAGCTCCGGATCAAGAATTATATCATGCTAAAAGTTTTTGGACTAAATGGGTTTTCTCTCAAGATGCTAAGGTTATTGGTATTCAGTATGCTTTAACAGCAACTGCAATTGGTTTTATAGGATTAATTTTATCCTGGGGAATGAGATTGCAATTAGGTTTTCCTGAAACATTCTCTTTTCTAGGCCCTGCTACATATTACCAGTCAGTAACGATGCATGGTATGATTATGGTTATTTATCTTCTTACAGCATTATTTTTGGGAGGTTTTGGTAACTATCTTATTCCACTTATGGTCGGAGCCCGAGACATGGTTTTCCCATATGTAAATATGGTTAGCTATTGGATGTTTCTTGTTGCCGTTTTAGTTTTAATTTCAAGTTTTTTTGTACCAGGTGGACCAACAGGAGCAGGTTGGACTCTATATCCTCCGCAAGCAATATTGCCAGGAACGCCAGGATCTGAAATGGGAATAGTACTTATGCTAGTCTCTTTATCATTGTTTGTTATTGGTTTTACAATGGGTGGATTAAATTATGTAATTACGATACTTCAATCTAGAACTCGAGGAATGACCTTAATGCGTATGCCATTAACTATTTGGGGTATATTCACAGCTACAGTTCTTGCGCTTTTAGCTTTTCCAGCTCTTTTTGTGGCCTGCATAATGATGACACTTGATAATTTATTGGGAACCAGCTTCTTTATGCCGGAAATTTTTACAATGGGAGAAAAATTAGATTATGCAGGCGGTAGCCCTATTTTGTTTCAACATCTATTCTGGTTTTTTGGTCATCCAGAAGTTTATATAGTAGCTTTACCTGCATTTGGAATTGTATCTGATTTAATTTCAGTGCACGCAAGGAAAAATGTTTTTGGTTACAGAATGATGGTTTGGGCCATAGTAATTATCGGAGCTCTTAGCTTTATAGTTTGGGCACACCATATGTATGTTAGTGGAATGAACCCATGGTTTGGATTCTTTTTTGCGACAACCACATTGATTATTGCCGTTCCTACAGCAATTAAAGTTTACAATTGGGTATTAACTCTTTGGAGAGGAAATATTCATCTTACAATTCCAATGCTATTTTCTTTAGGTTTTATAGTTACCTTTGTTAATGGTGGAATTACAGGATTGTTTTTAGGAAATGTTATTATTGATGTTCCTCTTTCAGATACTTATTTTGTTGTTGCTCACTTTCATATGGTAATGGGAATAGCACCTCTAATGGTAGTATTTGGTGCAATTTATCACTGGTATCCACTTATTACTGGACGACATCTAAATCAAACTTTAGGTAAGATTCATTTCTGGGTAACTTTTGTTGGAGCTTATGCAATATATTTTCCTATGCATTACCTAGGTTTTATCGGCGTGCCGCGTAGATATTTTGAAATGTATGATAGTCCTTATATGACTTCGGGAGTAGGTTTAAACCAGTTTATTACAGTGGCGGCTTTAATTGTAGGCTTTACTCAATTTTTATTTTTATACAATATTTTTACAAGTTGGTACAAAGGTGAGACATCCGAAAGAAATCCTTGGAAGGCAAATTCTTTAGAATGGCATACTCCTGACTATCCACCAACGCACGGAAATTTTGGCAAGGAATTACCAGTTGTGTATCGTTGGCCTTATGATTTTAGTGTGCCTGGATCAGACAAAGAATACATCCCTCAAGATGTTCCCCCGAGTCAAGTTCCGACAGCAAAGGCTGAACAAACGTGAGCAAAAAAGAGTTAAATATTTTTAAACTATTATCTCAAAAACCTTGGGAAGCGTCTCAGGCAGCAATTGATAACGAGCACGATGGTAAAACCCTAGCTTTAAGCAAAGCAAAATTAGGTGTTAGAACTATTATGGTTGTTAGCTCAGTAATTTTCTCTTTATTTATTGTTTCCTATTCTGACAGAATGTTAGTTCATGATTGGAGAAGTTTAAATGAACCGTGGCTACTTTGGATTAATACTATAATTTTAATATTTACTAGTTTTATTTTTCATAAGGCAAAAGTTTTGTCTGATAAAAATGAATTTGAAAAAGCTAAAAATTATTTGTTTTTGGTTGGTTTTTTAACTTTCGCTTTTATTACAGGCCAATTATTGGTCTGGCAACATTATGTAAATCTTGGACAGTACGTTTCTACAAATCCAGCAAATGCATTCTTTTATCTATTTACCGCTATACATGGCTTGCATGTTTTAGGTGGTTTATTTTTTTGGGGAAGAGCAACAACTAAATTATTTACAAAAAATTTTAATGTTTTAAAAATTAAACAAGCAATTGAACTATGTGCCATTTACTGGCATTTTCTACTTATAGTTTGGTTCATATTGTTTGGTTTAATGATAGCTACATAAAAAGGTAATATTAATGAGTCAATTCGATATATCAAAACTTCCAAAAGGACAAAAAGGTTTTATGTATGATTGGGGCTCTGACCAAAGAGCTTTTAAAGGTGTTCCTTGGGGAAAAGCGATGATGTGGATTTTTCTTTTAAGTGACACATTCATTTTCAGTTGTTTTTTAATTTCATTAATGACAGCCCGCGCTTCTACAGTTGTTCCGTGGCCACCAACGAGTGATGTTTTCGCACTAACAGTTTTTGGGGTAGAACTACCACTGTTACTTATAGCAATTATGACATTTGTACTAATCACAAGTAGTGGCACAATGGCAATAGCAGTAAAATATGGTTACGAAAAAAATCGTAAATTATGTGGGTGGTTTTTAGTAGCTACTGCATTAGGTGGTTTAACTTTTGTGGGAATGCAAGCATTTGAGTGGTCAAAGTTAATTTTTCACGATGGTGTGAGACCTTGGAATAATCCATTTGGTGCTGAACAATTTGGTGCATTCTTTTTTATGGTAACAGGTTTTCACGGGACACACGTTTCAATCGGTGTGATTTTCCTTTTTATTTTTGCAAGAAAAGTCTTTAGAGGAGATTTTGACACAGGGAGAAGAGGATATTTTACTTCTATGAAATCTGATTATGAAGCTATAGAAATTTTGGGACTATATTGGCACTTTGTTGATCTGGTATGGGTATTTATTTTTGCATTTTTCTATTTATGGTAAGGACAAAAGATGGCAAGTGATAAAAAAGAAGTGCATACACATAAATTAGGAATTTACCTTTGGATCTGGACCTTGCTGTTTGTGTTTAGTTTTTTTTCATACATGGTAGATTATTTAAATTTTCAAGGACTATTAAGATGGTCTTTAATCGTATTTTTTATGTTAGCCAAAGCAGGATTTATAATGGCAATCTTTATGCATTTATATTGGGAGCGATGGGCTATTGTTAATGTTCTTTTATGGCCTATGACTGCCATAGGAGTATTTATAGCTATCATGGCAGCAGAATCTTACTACACATTTTTCTCAAGAATGTTTTACTTTGTAGTGGGGAGTTAAACTCATTAAATTTTTAAAAAATGTCAATTACTAAATCGAAAACGCTAAAGATAGATTACTTTAGTTATACTAAGGCCTTCTTCAATCTAATGAAGCCTCGAGTGATGTCATTAGTAATTTTTACTTGTGCCGTAGGTTTATTAATTGCACCAGAAAAAATTAATTTTGCTAATGCTATTTTTTCATTAATGGCCGTAGCCTTGGGTTCGGGCGCAGCAGGTGCATTGAACATGTGGTATGAATCAGATCTAGACTCACTTATGACCAGAACTTGTCTTAGACCCATACCAACTGGAAAACTAAGCAAAAATCAGGCACTTGTTTTTGGTATTATATCGTCGATCATTTCTGTTGTTGCTCTCTATATTTTTTCTAATTTAATCGCCGCAAGCATTTTGGTAATAACAATTCTCTTCTACGTTTTTGTTTATACAATTTGGCTTAAAAGGAAAACTCCTCAAAATATTGTTATAGGAGGAGCTTCAGGAGCTTTGCCCCCTGTAATTGGTTGGGCAATAGCTACAAATAGCATAACACTTGAACCCATTATTTTATTTTTAATCATATTTGTATGGACCCCATCTCATTTTTGGGCTTTAAGTCTTTACAAGTCAGAAGATTATAGAAAAGCAAGAATTCCAATGTTACCTATTACATCTGGAGTAAAAGCAACCAAATTTAATATACTTATATATGCGTTAATTTTATTTCCAATTGCTATATCTCCTTATTTTTTAAATTTTTCTGGATTAACATATTTAATTTTTGCTATAGCATTTAGCAGCTATTATATATTTATTTCTTATCGTTTATTTATAGAAAAAAAATCAATTATAGAAAAAAAAATAGCTGCAAAGTTATTTGGCTATTCTATACTTTACCTGTTTATGATTTTTACCTTTGTTTTAGTAGATAAAGTCATATAAGTTTTTTTTAATATTTTAAAATGAACATCTATAAAAAAAAAATTTCAAAACCCAATTTAATTTTAATTTTTTTCATTATTTTGGCTTTAATTTTTTACTTTTTTATAAATAAATTCCAAAAACAGAAGGAGATTGCTTTACAGCCCATCTCGATAAATTTGTTAACTAGTGTACATCCAAAATTATCTTGGAGCTTTCATCCTACAGAACCCAAAATTCTTGTTAATCCTGGTGAAGTAGTAACTATTGAATATGAAGTTGAAAATTTAAGCGATGAAAATAGTACTGGAATTGCAACATTCGCATACTTTCCTAGCGAGTTTGGAAACTATGTAAATAAAATAAATTGCTTTTGTTATGATGCGCAAAACATGAAACCAAAGCAAAAAAATAAGTTTGTGCTAGTACTGCTAATAGATCCTGAAGTGACAAAAGATAGCAAGACAAAAGATATAAAAGAAGCTACAATTCAGTTTACTTTTTTTGATTATAAAGATTATAAAGAAAAAAAAAGCTAACTATGAATTTAGAGATTATAACATTTAAAACAAACAGCCTTCTTCAGCTTTGTACCGTTTGTATAACTGATAATAACGGGGGAAAAATAGCCTTAACCATAATTATTTCCGCCTTAGTTCTTTTAGGCGTAGGAAATTGGGCTTGGAAGAAATATTTCTCTAATAAAAAGGAAATTTCTCAAGAAAAGTAATTTAGATTTATCATATCAGCTGGTTTTGCCTAGATAATATCAAAATTCTATACTAATAAAAGGTATGGAATATATAAGCACAAGAAATAATAAAAAAACTTTTACATTTGAGGAAGTTTTTCTTAAAGGATTGGCCTTAGATGGAGGGTTATTTATTCCAAAATCTACTAAAAAATTCACTAAAGAAGAACTTAAATCATTTAGGAATCTCAGTTATCAAGATCTTGCTAAAAAGATAATTTTTCCTTACCTAGGTAATTTTATGTCTGAAAGTGAATTGTCAGATATAATTGAGAAATCTTATTCTGTTTTTAGAAAAGATAATGTTGTCCATTTTACAACAGGACATGGCAATGATGAGTTAGAAAATGTAAATATTTTAGAATTATTTCATGGCCCTACGCTTGCCTTTAAAGATATTGCAATGCAATTAATAGGTAATTTTTATGAATATTATTTAAAAAAAAATAATAAAAAAATTAATATAATTGTAGCAACTTCAGGTGATACTGGTGCAGCTGCTATTGACGCTATTAGAGGAAAGAAAAATATGAATATATTTGTTCTTCATCCTCACAATAAAATTTCAACAGTACAAAGAAAAATAATGACAACCGCTAAAGAGCAAAACATATTTAATTTAGCTATCAACGGAAATTTTGATGACTGTCAAAATTTAGTAAAATCCATGTTTTCAGATCAAGATTTTTCTAATTCAATTAATATGTCTGGAGTCAACTCAATTAATTGGGCAAGAATAATTGCACAAGTTGTTTATTATTTTTATGCTTATTTCCAAAGCGAATTTGTTAAAAGCTTTGATTATAAGGAACTAGTTAATTTTTCAGTGCCTACTGGAAATTTTGGTGATGTTTATGCAGGGTATTTAGCTAAGAAAATGGGACTACCAATTAATAAATTGATCGTTGCAACAAATAAAAATGACATACTTCACAGAGCTATTTCAGACGGTAATTACGAAGCAAAAAAAGTTTTTCAAACGCTCGCTCCAAGCATGGATATTCAGGTTGCAAGTAATTTTGAAAGATTAATTTATGATTTAAATGATTTTAGTGATACGGAAACCAAAAAAGTTATGAATGAAATTAAAAAAACAGGAAAGTATAAAATACCTAAAGATAAAATTAAAAAAATTAAAAAAGACTTTTTATCAGCAAGTTTAAATGAAGAGGAAATGAAAGATATTATACGTAAGCTTTCTCATACGTTTAGCACTGTTCACGTTTCTGAAATGAACGGCAAACCAATTATAGTGGATCCTCATACTGCTATAGGAATAGGTGCTATTATAAAGATTTTAAAAACAAATAAAGATTGCGGCATTAATATAAACACTACTATTTCACTGGCCACAGCTCACCCTGCAAAATTTCCTGAAGCAATGAGATTTGCATATGGTGGAGTAGAACTTCCAGAAGAACTCAAACATGTCATGAAGGAAAAAGAAAATTTTGAAATTATGGATAATAATCTCGAACAGGTTAAAGACTACATTTTAAAAAAGATTTAAATTGGAGTTGCTTTTTTTGCCAATTTGTCAGCCAAGTCATTCATAGGGTTTTCCGAATGACCTTTTACCCAATTCCATTCAATCGAATTAGCTCCGGTTAGTTCTTTTAATTTTTTCCAAAGATCAACATTTTTCACATTTTTTTTATCAGCTGTTTTCCAATTATTTTTTTCCCAGTTGTTAATCCATACAGTAATTCCATCTTTGACATAATTAGAGTCAGTATAAATTTTTATTTGTTTTAAGGATAATTGCCCCTTTTCTTGTTTTGTACAATATTCTAAAGCTTCGATTGCAGCCGTTAACTCCATTCGATTATTTGTAGTTAATTTTTCCCCACCAAATAATTCCTTTTTGCTATTTTCAGATATAATTATTGCAGCCCAGCCCCCGGGTCCCGGGTTTCCGGCACACGCACCATCCGTATAAATTTTAATTTCCATATTAAAAAAAATAATCTTGGTAATTTTTTACACTATTATGAAATTCTAATCTTTTTAAATATTCTATGGGATCCTTAATTTTTACTATTGCTCCCTCAATTAAATTTAAATAATCAAAAACTCTTGTGAGTAAAAATCTTATGGCTGCACCTTGACATAATATTTTTAAAGATTCCTTTTCTTCTTCACTTAACTTTCTTAAACTTGAATATCCATCTATAAACTTTTTTGCTTTAGTTACATTGAAACTTAAATTTTCGTTTCTACCTTCAAAGCAAAGAGCATTTAAACATATAGCTATTTCAAATGCATAAAAGTCATTACATGAAAAATAGTAATCAATAATTCCAGACAATTCGTTTCCTTTAAAGAAGATATTATCAGGAAATAAATCGGCGTGAATTATTCCTGAAGGAATATTTTTTGGCCACTTTTTCTCGATTATATCTAAATTTTTTTCTATTATATTTGGTAAATTTTGATGAATTTTGGAACAGTCTTTTTTAACTTTATTGTAAATTTTTCTCCAAGAATCGATCGAAAGTTTGTTTTGCCTTTTTCCAGATAAATTTTTTGTGATCAAATGTAATTTCGCAGTATTAATTCCAACATGATAGCAGTTTTCTGGATTTAAAACTTTTTTAGCATTTCCTTCTAAAAAAGAAACAACAGCAGCTTTTTTCCCAGAAATTTCAGAAATGTAATTTCCATTTTTATTTATTATTGGCTGAGGAGAAGGAAAATTTTTATCAAAAAGATTTTTCATTAAACTTATAAAAAAGGGCAAGTCTTTTTCATCAACTCTTTTTTCATAAAGAGTGAGGATAAACTTGCCTTTTTCAGTATTTATAAAATAATTAGTATTTTCTATTCCTTCTCTAATTTCTTTGTAATTTAATAATTTTCCCAAATTATATTTTAGAAAAAAATCTTTAAGTTGTATCTCAGATAATTTTGTGTATACGGCCATTTTTTAATTCGTTTATATCCTTTTTTTTGAATATAGAGTATTATTAGTTTATGGGAAAACAGGCATGCCTTTAAAAAAGTCCCTATTTTGTTATAACTCTTACCTTAAAGCTTAGTTTGTTTTAGGGCAGCTTTAGTTTGTTCTAGACTTTTTATATAAAGTTTTTCTAATTTATTTTTATCAATTGAATTTTTAATTAAATGTTGAACTGTTTCTATACTTATTTTAATCGAAGCATTTTTTATATCTTTTAAAGCACCACCTTTCATTTGAGTAATTTTTTGCTCTATACCTTTTTTTCTATCCTCTAACATTTGGTGGAATTTTTTTGTTTTTTCTAAAATATTTTTTTCATTATCTTTTTTTGCTGTAGTAATTATTTCTTGAGTTTCTTTTTTTGATTTATCAATTTTATTTTCATAGTCGCTTAATAAATTTTTTGCTTCAACTTTTAATTTTTCTGCCTCATTCAGTTCTTTTTTGATTTCATTTATTTGGCTAATAAGTGAATTATTTACTTTTTGGGGAACCTTTAAGTAAATGAGACCAGCAACAAAAATAAAAAAGGAAATTGCTACCCAAAAAGTTGCATCTATTGTCATATATATTTACCTAAATTTTTCTTTAAAATGTCATCTACAATAGCAGTAACGTTGCTTTTATTAACATCAGTTCCAATTATTTGCTGTATTATTTCTGATGAAGTTTCAGCAGCTATTTTGTTTATATTTGATATAGAAGATTTTTTTAGTTCTTTAATTTCCTTTTCAACATTAGCAAGTTCTTTTTCAATTTCAGTATTAAATTTTTGTTTTTTATTTTCAATATCTCGATCAAGTTTTTTTATGCCATCATCAATTATTTTTTTTGCTTCTTTTTTTGAATTTTCAATTATTTGATTATATTCTTTAAGTTTTTTTTCAGCACTTTCCTTGAGTTTTTGTGCCTCATCTAAATCATTTACTACTCTAGATTTTCTATTTTCAATACTATAAGTAATTTTTGGCAAAAAAACTTTCCAAATGATCAAATATAAAATTGAAAAAACAAGTATTAACCAAAATATTTGTGATGTCCAAAACTCTGGATTAAGTTGAGGCATTCCCGCTTCCGATCCGTAAGAGTTACTTACAAAAAAGAAAGAAGCAATGCCTAGGGCAAAGCATAAATTTTTCATACCAAAACTTTATTTGTTAAAACGCAAATAAAATTATTAGCGCAACTACCAAACCAAATAAACCAGTAGCTTCTGCTAAAGCAAATCCCAAAAGTAAGTTTGGAAATTGTTTTTGTGCTGCAGATGGATTTCTCATTGCTCCAGACAAATAATTTCCAAAGATAAGACCAATACCAACACCAGCTCCTGCTAATGCAATTGCTGCAAGGCCTGCTCCTATCATTTTAGCTGCTTCTAACTCCATTTTTCCTCCTTTGTTAATGGTGTAAATTTAATGCATCATTTAAATAAATGCATGTTAAAATTGCAAAAACGTATGCTTGAAGAAAAGCAACAAGTATCTCAAGCCCGGTAAGTGCAACAGAGAAACCTAGTGGCAACCAGCCACCTAACAATCCTAAACTTATCACAAATCCACCGAATACTTTTAGCATTGTATGGCCAGCCATCATGTTTGCAAATAGTCGTACAGATAAACTAACCGGTCTACTCAAATAAGATATGATTTCAATAATAATTATTAATGGTAAAAGAGCCATGGGCACACCCTTTGGAACAAAAAGTTCTAAGTATTTAATTCCGTGTTTTACAAAACCCAGAATAGTTACGCCTATAAATACCATTGCTGCTAGGACAAAAGTAACAATAATGTGACTTGTTACTGTAAATGAATATGGCAGCATTCCTACCATGTTGGAAAATAAAACAAACATGAATAAAGTAAATATAAATGGGAAAAAAGTTTTAGCATTTGAACCGGCCGTGTCATTAATCATTTTTGCAATAAATGTATAGCTCATTTCAGTTACTAACTGTATTTTTGAAGGCACCAATGATTTTCTTTTAGTTCCAAAAAATAATAATAATAAAATTAATGCTGAACTTATCACCATGAAAAGGCTAGAGTTTGTAAATGAAAGATTTATGCCACCTAAATTTATTTCAGGTCCGATTTTATAAACCTCAAATTGGTGCATAGGGTTAGTGGCCATTTTATTTCCTTATCTTTCTTTTTATATTTTTTTATGCATTTTTTTTGCTGATTTAAATACATTTAATATACCAGCAGCTACGCCTATAAAAAAAAAACAAATTGTTAACAGCGGTTTAGTATCAAACCAATTGTCCAAAAGAAACCCTATTGTTGAACCTACAAATACAGCAGCAACTAATTCGGTACTAATTTTCAAAGCTTTGCCCAAAGATGCGGCATTTGAACTCTTATCATTTTTTTGATTATTGTTAATATTTTTTTTTGCAATTTCTAGGCGAGTTGTAATTTCCTTAATTTTTTTCATTATCTTTTAATTATTTATGCAACTAATTCTTCTGCTTTTTCTAAATCTACAGAGACTAATTGGCTTATACCTTTTTCTGGCATAGTCACTCCATACAATCTGTCCATTTTCGACATAGTCAAAGGGTGGTGTGTAATTATTATGAATTTAGTTTCAGTAATTTTTGTTAGTTCTTCTAATAATGAGCAAAACCTAGTAACATTTGCATCATCTAGTGGAGCATCCACTTCATCCAATACACAAATAGGAGCGGGGCTTGTTAAAAAAACGGCGAACACTAAAGATAACGCGGTTAGAGCTTGTTCACCACCAGACAGTAATGTAATAGACTGTAATCTTTTGCCAGGTGGACTTACTAAAAGTTCAAGTCCCGCATCTAAAGGATCTTCAGATTCAACAAATTCTAATTTTGCAGTTCCTCCACTAAAAAGTTTTGTATACACATCATTAAATTTACTATTAACTTTTTCAAACGCATCCAAAAGTCTTTCCCTACCTTTTTGGTTAAGTTCGTTTATACTTGCTCTAAGTTTAGATATTGCTGTTACCAAATCTTCTCTGTCGTTTTCCATTTTTTTAATTTCATCTTTATATATTTGAGTTTCTTCATCAGCTCTTAAATTTACCGAACCAAGTTTCTCTCTCTCATTTTTTTTTGCGTCTAGTTTGTCTTCTTGTTCAATTACATTAGGTAATTCTTCTATGTTTTTTAAATCAGAATTTTCTAATAAATCTTTTTCTTCAATGTTAAGGTCATTTTTTAAGGTATTTATTAGATCTTTTTTCCTATTTTCAAGACCTTCTAAAGTTGCTCCAGATCTTGCCTTATTTTCTCTAGCGACAATCATTTGTTGTTCGACTTCCCTTAATTCCTTATTTACAGTTTGATATTCTTCTTCAGCTTTAATTAGATCATTTGATAATTCTTGTTTTTTATTTTCTGTATCAGATGTATTTTGAGTAAGCATCCCTTTCTTTTCAGCAACTTCTTCTGGTAATTTTGCTATATTTTCTAAATCAGTTTTTACCTTATTTATTCTTTCATTTAATTCATTTGACATCTTTTCTGAATTAAATTTTAAATTTTTCCAACTTTCTATTTCTGTATCGATCGTGCTAATTCTTTCTTTTCTTTTTATAGACTCATTTTTTATATTTTGATTTTTACTGTAACTATCTGCATATACTTCTATGATTGTTTTAAAGTTATCAAGGGCAGCTATTGCTTCATCATTTTTCTGAGCATTTACCAACTCTTTAACTTTGTCTATCTCGGCCGCTAATCTGTTTTTTGTAACATTCAAGTCTTCGTTAGATTTTTTTTCTGTATCGTAGTATTTCGAGTCTATCTCAATTAATTCATTTTTTTCTTCTTTAAGTCTCTTTTCATTTGACGTTGCTTCTAAAATAATATTTTTCTCTCTCTCAATATCATCTGTAAGCGTATCTTGAGATTTCTGTAGTCTATCTTTATCTGTTTTAATTCTTTTTTCTTCATCCTCTAAATTTTGGAGTTCTAAATTAAGTCTTTGTAATTTAGATAATATTTCCATATTTTTATCTCTTAGTGGTTTTAGATTTAAATTAGCTTTTTCTAGGGAATTATTTTTTTCATCTATCAAACTTTTTAAATTATTTATTTTATCATCAGATTCATCAGTAATATTTTTTGTTGAATTTATTTCCTTTTCGATTTCTTTAGACTTTATATAATAAAGTCCTGCTTCTATTTTTTTTATTTCTTCAGAAATATTTTTATATTTTGAAGCATCCACGGCTTGTTTTTTTAAATTTTCTAATTGTTTTTCTTGTTGTCTTCTTAGATCATCTGCCTTTCTTAAATTATTTTCTGCAGAATTGAGCCTAAGCTCAGATTCATGCCTTCTCACATGAATGCCTGAAATTCCAGCAGCTTCCTCAAGTATTGCTCTTCGATCTGTAGGTTTTGCAGTAACCAGAGCTCCGATCCTTCCTTGGCTAATCATCGAAGGCGAATGAGCACCAGTTGACAAATCAGCAAAAAGAGTTTGGATATCCCTGGCTCTCATTTCTTTGTCATTTATAAAATATCTTGATCCCTTATCTTTTTGTATTCTTCTTTTTACATTAATTATATCTAGCTCTTTAAATTGGATGGGCCCATCTTTATCAGAATTATCTAAAGTTAAAGAAACTTCAGCTATGTTCTTGGATGCTTTATTAGCTGTACCTGAAAATATTACATCTTCCATTCCAGATCCTCTCATGCTTTTTGCAGAACTTTCACCCATACACCATCTAATAGATTCAACTATATTTGATTTACCGCAGCCATTGGGCCCTACAATTCCTGTTAACCCGTTTTCAATAGAAATTGATGTTCTTTCTACAAAAGATTTAAATCCGGTTAGATCAAGTTTTTTAAATTTCATATTTTTTAAATAATTTTTTCAATTCTTTTTTTTATGTTTTTAAAACTAGCAGAACCTTCAAGTTTTTTCTCGTTTATTATAATAGTTGGTGTGGAATTAATGGAATATTTTTTGTTTCCTTCAATTCTGCCATTTAATATTTTATCACTTATAGATTCGTCAATTAAGCATTTGTCAAATTGAGAAGAATTTATCCCCAAATTTTTAACAATTTTTTTTAAATTTTCATTAATATCTTCGATACCAGAACCACTAGTCCAGCTTTCTTGAGTTTCATAAATAGTATCTAAAAAAATTATTTGTTTTTTTTGATCTATACAGTGCAATAATTTTGATGCATTAAAAGCAGCCAGGTCTAAAGGAAAATCAATAAAAATTAATTGAGCTTTACCTGTTTCAACAAATTTTTTCATTATTTCTGGCACTACTTCACTATGAAAGCTTGCACAATGAGGACAAGTTAAAGATGAAAATATTTTTATTTTTACAGTTGCGTCATACGAGCCTATGGTAACCAAGCTTTTATCAATTTTTGAATCTTCGGTATATGATTTTGTAGATAAAATAAAATAAATTATTAAAATTTTAACAAGAGAAATTAATTTTATATGTAAATTCGAGTTAATCATTTTTAATAGTTTTAAAAAGTTGCAAAAGTGAATTTTTTATATTTTTATTTTTAATTTGATCTATTTTTTCCTGAAAATTTTTAGAAAACTTATCCAATTTATTTTTATTTTGTACCTTTTTATTTTTAGAATTAAGAGTCTCTATTTTTATTTCACTAATTAATTTGTATCCAAAGTAGCTATTTATCTTGTCCATGATATTTTTTTTTGAGTATTCAACATTAATTTCATCTCCTCTTTTAATTGCAAGAACTAACATTCCGTTTGAATCTCTTTTTTTCATCTTAATTGATTTAGGGTATGCATATTGAGCAATATCTTTTCCCACCAACATGTTCCATTTGCTAATAATTTCTGAGTAATTATAACCATTTTTTTTTAAAATACCTTTAAGTCCCCGTGGCAAAGTATTACCAAATGGTCTTAGTCCTTGAACGTAAGTTTTGCTTTCTTTATTATTTTGTTTGTAATGCATAAAAATAATATGAATTTATCAAAAAAAATTCTTTCGTGGTATGATAATAACAAACGCACACTTCCTTGGCGAATAAGTAAAAATTCCAAAAAAAACCAATATTATAGAATTTTAAGCGAATTTATGCTTCAACAAACACAAGTTAAAACTGTAATTCCTTATTTTAACAATTTTGTCAAAAAAATACCGAATCTTAAAGCGCTGTCCAAAAGTAGTGAAACAAAAATATTAAAACTTTGGGAGGGGCTAGGTTATTACAGTAGAGCAAAAAATTTACACAAAACCTCTAAAATACTAATTAAAAAATATAAAGGTCAAATACCTGATGATTTTATAAAATTAAAAGAACTGCCGGGGATTGGAGATTATACAGCAAACATACTTTTAGCTTTAATTTATAATCAGCCGCGTATTGCATTAGATGGCAATGTTAAAAGAGTTTTATCTAGAATATTTAATATAGATCCTGCGAAGGCATTAAATTTATTTAAAACTAAAAGAAACAGCGATTTGGCTGAAGCGCTTATGGAATTCGGAGCGTTGATATGCAAGCCGCAAGAACCAATATGTGAAGAATGCAAAATTAAAAATGTTTGTTCATACTATACACAAGGCATAAAAATTAAATCAAAAAGTAATATAAAGTTTCATTTAAAAAGCTATGACATTTTTTGTTATTTAAAAAAAAATACAAGACAAATAGCACTAACCAAAAATAATAATTTAGGTTTTTTGAAAAAATTTAATTTACCCAAAGTTAAAGAAACATCTAAAAAAATTAAAAATTGGAAGTTTTTATGCAATTATAAAAATTCTATATCAAATAAAAAATTAAATATTAATTTATATTATAAATTTTCTTCAAAAATACCCTCCAAATATAATTGGTACTACTTGAATGAAAACAGTGAATTTATTCCATCTTTTACAAAAAAAATTTTTAAACAAGTTTCAAATTTATATTAATGAAAAAAAAAATAGCTATTATTGGAGCTGGCATAGGAGGACTTACTTTAGCAAATCTTCTTAAAACTAATTCTAATTTTGAATTTGTTGTTTATGAAAAAGAAGATGTTTTAAATTTAGAAGAGGGCTACGGCATTCAACTATCTGTTAACAGCGTTTCTACTTTAAATAAAATTGGTTTTGACCAGCTAAATAAAAATGACAAATATCATCCTTCAAAGCTAGACTTTTATTCTATAAATTATAATAAAATTTGTGATTTAGATTTAACCAAATTTAATTTTGAAAATATTCAATATACTACTATTAAAAGATCAATTTTAATTAATTTTTTAAAAGAAAAGTTGTTTTCTAATTCTTTAATGTTTCGTAAAAAAATTAATAAAGTAGAAGAAATAGATGAAAAGGTTAATATACATTTCATCGACGGATCAACTGATACAGTTGATTATTTAATTATTTCAGATGGAGTTTTTTCTAATACGAAATCTATTATTGAAAAAAATTTTTTTAAGCCTAATTACCATGGAGCCATTGCTATTAGATCTCAGGTTAGAGTTGAAGATATTTCTAATTTTAATAGTAATAATGTATCTTTAATAATGGGTACTGATGCTCATCTAGTTTTGTACCCAGTAAATAAACAAAAAGAAATAAATTTAGTTTGCATCATTAGAAAAAAATTAGAAGACAACAATTCTATAAAAGTTATTTTAGAAAATTCAATTTTAAAAGAAAATAAAAATTTAGTTAATTTATTTCAAGGAGAATTAAAATCATGGCCTATATACACATCTAGCAAACCAATTAAATCTATTTACAAAAATGTTCTATATATTGGTGATGCTTTCTATACTTTTTTGCCAACAATGGCTCAAGGAGCATCGCAGTCGATCGAAGCTGCAAGTGAAATTTTTAAATTAATTTCCGATAATAATAAAGATCTACAAAATAAATATTTTAAAAAAAGGCTAGAAAGAACCAATCTAATTAACAAAAGATCAAAAATTAATTATTTTGGATTTCATATTGCAAATCCTTTATTAAAAATTTTGAGAATTTTTTTTTTAAAGCGTCTTGTAAGAAATAAAAATTTTATTCAGAATTACTTAGGTAAAATATATCAATAAAAAGTTAAATATTTTTAGATAGGAATCTTTGTCTAAGACTGTCTATTGGTTTAATAGATCCATCAATATTACAATACCAGTAAGTCCAACCATTGTAACTTTCAGTTCCCATTATTTTAGCTGCTACTTTATGTATAGAACCCGCTGACTCTTTATGTTTAATACTCCCGTCCACCATTATTTTTGCACTAATTTTTTTCTTTTGATCAAAAATACTAGTTCCAGGCTTAATTATTCCTAATTCAACTAATGATCCAAAAGGCACTCTTGGTTTGGACTTATTATTTTCCAAGGTATCTAAATGACTTTCTTCAATAGCTTTAATTTTATTAATTCTTTCATTGGCAGCTTTAAAATATTTTTTATCCTTTTCTATACCAAAGTATTTTCTACCTAATTTCTTTGCTACAGCTGCGGTAGTTCCTGTGCCTAAAAATGGGTCTAATATGGCATCATCTTTATATGTAGTTGCTAATATAATTCTATGTAAAAGGGCTTCTGGTTTTTGAGTAGAATGAACTTTTTTCCCATTCTTTTTCAATCTTTCTTTTCCGCTACATATAGGAAAACTCCAATCTGAACGCATTTGCAAATCATCGTTTAAACATTTCAAAGATTGATAATTAAATGTGTATTTTGATTTTTTGCTTTTCGAGGCCCAAATTAAAGTTTCGTGCGCATTAGTAAATCTTGTTCCTCTAAAATTCGGCATTGGATTATTTTTTCTCCAAACTATATCGTTCAATAACCAATAGTTTAAATTTTGTAAGTGAAAACCTAGCCTAAAAATATTGTGATACGATCCAATGACCCAGATGCTACCATTGTCTTTTAAAACTCTTTTACATTCCCCAAGCCAATCTTTGCAGAAATCATCATAATGTTTGAAACTTTCAAATTGGTCCCATTTATCATCGACGCCGTAAACTTTACTATCATCTGGTCTTTTTAATTTTTTTCCTATTTGTAAATTGTAGGGCGGGTCAGCAAAAATTAAATTAAAAGTTTTGTCAGGAATTTTTTTTAATATCTCTAACGAATTTCCGTTTATAATTTTATTTTCAAATTTAGACATATCTAGATTCAACTTTACGTTGAATTAGACTCCAAATTTATATTTCAGTCAAACTTTATTAAGAAAAAAACTAATCTTATTGTGTTTCACGTGTTTGTCGGAACAAGATGTTGTGTATTGGTTTAAATTTTTTCCTATGGTGTTTCGTGATTCCATATTTTTTAAGCCCAATTAAATGATCCCTTGTTCCATAACCAAAATTTTTATGCCAACGATATTCGGGATATTTTTTAGATAATTTAATCATGAAAAGATCTCTTGAAACTTTAGCAAGAATTGAAGCTGCGGCTATAGAAGTAACTTTTTCATCACCTTTTATAAACGTTTTACATTTTATTTTTAAGTTTTTAGGAATAAAGAGACCATCAATATAGGCTACCGAAGGCTCATATTTTAATTTATTTAAAGCCCTTTTCATTGATAAAAGTGAAGCATTTAAAATATTTATTTTTTCTATTTCTTCTACGCTTGCAGAGCCAAGAGCATAAATTGAATTTTTTTTAATATACTCTGAAATCAATATTCTTTTATCAAATGGAATTTTTTTTGAATCCTTGATAAATTTAGTATTAATATCTTTATTTAAAATTACAGCTGCGGCAAATACAGGTCCGGCTAAACAGCCACGTCCTACTTCGTCTACACCAGCTATTTTCTTATTTTCAGACAACAATCTTTTATATTTTCAAAATTTTTGATTTTTCTCTTATCATCTTTAAGTCTAACCATGCTAATTTTTTCTGTTCAGGTTGGCGCATCAAAAAAGCTGGATGAAATGAAGCTATTATCCAAAGTTTTGTATCACCTATTTCTTTTTGTATCCATTTGCCTCTGGCTTTAGAAATAACTACTTCATTTCCAATTAAAGCATTCAATGCAGTGCTGCCTAAAAGTACCAAAATTTTCGGGTTTATTATTTGTATGTGATCCTTCAAATGCGGCAAGTACCTTTCTATTTCTTCATCACTTGGTTTTCTGTTTGACGGAGGTCTATAGTTAACCACATTAGATATATAAACTTTTGTTCTATCCAATTTAATAGCTTCTAACATTTTGTCTAATAATTTTCCTGCTCTCCCCACAAATGGTTTTCCTTCTTTATCTTCGTTAGCTCCCGGACCTTCGCCTATAAGCATTATTTTTGAATTTATGTTCCCATCTCCAAAAACTAAATTGGTTGCGTTTTTTTTTAAATCACAATTTTTAATAGATTGAATTTTTCTTTTTAATTTATCAAGTTTTTCTGATTTATTGCCAGCAAAAGCAACAGTTGTATTTTCTATTGTTCTTTTTATTGGGTTGTTGCTTAAAAGAAAATTTGCATTAATCAAATTATAGTACTCAATTAGATTAATTAAGTTTTGATTTAAATTTTTTTTCATTTTATAAAGTATATTATATGAAATGTTTAATTAAAAAAATTTATATTATTTCATTTTTGCTAACAATATTTTTGATTCAACCGGGAGCTTTTGCCATAGATAGCAAAACTCAATATTCTAGTGAAAATATCTCAAACTATTTTTTGGGCATGTTGTTTGTAGGAAATGACCAGAATAAGGAGGCATTGAAACATTTAAATAAAGTTCAGTTGTTAAAAGATAGACATTCTAAATATAATGTTGAACTTGTAAGAACACTTGTTTTGTTAGAAAAGTTTGATCAAGCAATTGTTTTTTCAAAAAATGTCTGGAATAAAAATGAATTATTTTTTGAAGCTGATCTTTTATTAGGATTAGATTCTTTTTTAAAAAAAGATTTCAAAGAATCAGAAAAATATTTTGAGAGATTAAATAAGACTTCACGATACAATCTATTCTTTGACGATTTTATAGGAAATGTTCTTATAGCATGGAATAAAGCATCTCAAGGAGAAAAAGATAATAGTTTTAAATATCTTGGGAAAATTCCAAAAAGGTATCGTCACTTAGAAAAAATACAAAATGGTTTTTTAAGATGCTATTTTGATACAAACGATACACGTAATTTTTATCAAGAAATAGTTGAAAACGAAAATTACAATTTTTCAAGATATAATTTTTTTTTAGCACATTATTTATTATTTAAAAATAAAAATTTAGAGGCAAAAAAAATTATAAAGAATGCGAGAGAAAAATATAATTCAAATATTCTTTTGAAAGAAGTTGAGGGGTTTCTGTTGAATGATAATACTAAAAAAATAAAAAATTTTTTTGACTGCAAAGAACCAAAGGATTCTATCGCTGAATTTTTTTATGTTTTAGCAAATTTATATTCGAGCGAAAACGAATATCAATTATCAAATTTTTATCTTAAAATTTCTTTATTTCTAAATAGCAAATTTTCAACAAACAAAGCGCTTCTAGCTGAAAATTATTATTACCAAAAAAAAAATAAAAATTCAAAAAAAATTTACGAATCTCTTAAGTCAATAGGTCCAGAATATTCTTGGTATGCTTCAAAAAGCATTGCATCAATCTTGCTTAAAGAAAAGGGAAAAAAATATTCAATTAATAGTCTTAAAAAGGAATTTAATTTAATATCAAATCCAAATTTTGAACATTATTTTGAATTAGCAAATTTTTATAAAGATAATGATTACTATAAAGAATCTATTAAATATTATTCCCTAGCATTAAATAAAATTAGCAGTGATCATATTTTAGTTCCAAAAATATTGGATAGAAGAGGCACGAGTTATGAAAGGCTAGGTGACTGGGATAATGCCGAAAAAGATTTATTAAAATCGCTTGAGATATTACCTGATCAAGCTCATGTGTTAAATTATTTAGCGTACTCCTGGGTCGACAAAGGAATTAATTTAGACAAGGGTTTGAAAATGTTAAAAAAGGCTAACGAAATGAGAAAGGGCGATGGTTATATAATTGACTCTTTAGGCTGGGCTTATTATGCAAAAGAAAATTATACTGAGGCAGAAAAATTTTTGCAAAAAGCCGTAGAACTGTTACCACTTGATCCTATAATCAATGATCATTACGCAGATGTTTTGTGGATGCTAAATAAAGATATTCAAGCCAGATATGTCTGGAGATATATTTTAAAATTAGAAAAAACAGAAGAGGAACTAAGAGACAAGATAAGCAAAAAGTTAATTTTTGGAATAACTAAAAAATTATAATCAATTCAGTGAAAAGTTTTAAAATCAAATCTTATTGTAAGTTAAATTTATTTTTAAAAGTAGTAAAAAAACTAAAAAATGGTTATCACAATATAATTTCACTGGTAACTTATTGTGAGTTGTACGACATAATATTAATAAAAAAGATAAATAGTTCAAAAGATATAATAAGTTTTTCAGGAAAATTTAAAAATGGTATTAATAATAAATCAAACACAATAACCAAAGCATTGGATTTATTAAGAAAAAAAAATTTAGATAAAAATCAGTTTTTTAAAATACATATTAAAAAAAATATACCCCATGGCTCAGGTTTAGGAGGAGGATCTTCAAACGCTGCAAATTTAATTAATTATTTTAATAAAAAAATTAAACTTAATTTAAACAATAATAAGATAAATAAATTGGCAAGACAAATTGGATTTGATGTTCCTGTTATTTTAGAAAGAAAAAATACTTTTTTAAATGGAAACAAAGAAAAAATAATAAGATTAAAAAAAAAGTTTGGATTCAATGTTTTAATAGTTTATCCAAACATTATTTGTTCAACTAAAAAAATATATGGACAAAATAACAAAAAAAGCATAATAAAATCATCATTTTTTAAAGTAAAAAATAATAGACAATTAATTAATTTTTTAAAAAATGAAAATAACGATCTGGAAAAAACTGTAGTTAAACTTTATCCAAAAATAGGAAAGATTATTAGTTTCATCAAATCTCAAAATGGCTGTTATTTTTCAAGAATTACTGGTTCGGGATCTGCTTGTTTTGGAATATTTTCAAACATGAAAAATGCAATTTATGCTCAAAAATTGATAAAGCTAAAATATCCAAAGTATTGGTCTGTCGTATCAAAAACTATATAAAATAAATCATTTGTGATATATCTCAGACTTAAAATGGGGCGTAGCCAAGCGGTAAGGCAGTGGTTTTTGGTACCACCATCCTAGGTTCGAATCCTAGCGCCCCAGCCAAGAAATGCTTAAAAAAATAAAAATTTTTTTGTCAACAACTGATCATTTTCTATATAAAAAATTTGGTTCAGACAAAAGCATTAAAGTGTTGGAAAATATTAAAGAAGCTCAAACAATTTTTTTCTGCCTTAATGAAATTGGAAAAGAAAGTAATGTTCGGTTTGTTGGAGGATGTGTTAGAAAAGCTCTTTTAGGCGAAAAAATAGATGATATTGATTTAGCTACCTCTTTAGAACCAAATGAAGTTAAAAAAAGATTAGAAGAATCAAATATCAAAGTTGTTGATACAGGAATTTCACATGGAACTGTAACCGCAATTTTAAACTATAAAAAATTTGAAATTACTAGTTTAAGAAAAGATGTTTCCACTGACGGGAGGCATGCAAAGGTTGAATTCACTCCAGACTGGGAACAAGATGCTTTAAGGAGAGATTTTACTATAAATGCTATATACGCAGATATCGAAGGTAGGATTTTTGATCCATTAAATGGAATTGAGGATTTAAAAAATGGAGAAATAAAATTTATTGGGTCTGCCGAAGAAAGAATACAAGAAGATTATTTGCGTATTTTAAGATATTTTAGGTTTTTTATACAATATAGCAAAAAAGAATATGATGAGCATACTATTAGATCGATTAAGCAACATATTAATGGTTTAAATAAAGTTTCTAACGAAAGAATATTTGACGAATTAAAAAAAATTTTATTACTTAAGAATGTTTATGCTTTATTTGTTCATAAACTTCTTGGAGAAATTTTTTTAAATATATTTCCCCAATTTATATATTACCAAAGACTTAAAACTATAAATAATTTAGAAAAAAAAATGAGAGCTAAGTATGATAAGGATTTAATTTTATCATCTTTTATTGTAGATAAATCAAATAATTATGAATATTTTTGCCACAAGTATAAAACATCTAATAATACTAAAAATAGATTAAAGAATATTTCAACAAATTTTGAAAAAATTAAAAGCAAGAAGTTTTACAACGAAGCAAATATTAAAAAATTAATTTATTTATTAAATAAAAATTACGTTAACGATTTATTGTTATTTTCAGTTTTTATAAATAATAAAGTAGATATAGTACTTATTGAAAGGTTACTAAATTTTGTGAAAAATTGTGAAATACCAAAATTTCCCATATCAGGAGAATATTTAAAAAAACATGGTTACGAAGCTGGAAAAATCTTAGGTAAAAAGCTTAAATCATTAGAAGAAAAATGGATTGAAAATAACTTTATTATAGAAAAAAAGGTAATTGAAAAATCTTTAGGAAAAACTAGTAAAAATTAAATATATTCAACTTCTTTTATTTCAAAATTTTTTTCACCAGATGGCGTGTTGACTGTTACCAATTCTTTTTTTTTTTTACCTATCAAAGCTTTACCAATTGGAGATCTAAAATAGATATAATTTTTTGTTATATCTGCTTCATCTTTTCCAACTATTTTGTAGGTTTTCTTTTCATTATTTTCTAAATTAATTAAGCTAACAGTAGAGCCAAATATTACATTATCTTTCTTTTCTAATTTGGTTACATCGACAACGTTTGCTCTAGCTATTAAATCATTTATTTCAATGACTCTGCTTTCAATTTTTGCTTGTTCTTCTTTTGCAGCATGATATTCAGCATTTTCTTTCAAATCACCATGTCCTCTGGCTTCTGCGATAGCTTCAACTATTTTAGGACGTTTAATATTTTTTAACTCATCTAGTTCTTTTTTTAATTTTTTAAGTCCTAAACTAGTAATAGGTTCTTTTTCCATAGATCATTCCCATTTAGCTTCAGGGGGCAAAGACATCAAAATCGCTTCGACATTACCACCTGTGCTAAGTCCAAATTTTGTGCCCCTATCATATAATAAATTAAATTCTACATAACGTCCTCTTTTAACTAACTGCATATTTTTTTGTTTTTTTGTCCACTTTGAGAACATTTTTCTTCTTATAATTGTTTTGGCACAATCTAGGAAGCACAAACCAACATCTTTAACAAAATTAAAATCTTTTTCCCAGTTATCCATTTTATAATCGAAAAATATTCCTCCTATACCTCTTGTCTCTTTTCTATGAGGTAAATAAAAATAATTATCACACCATTTTTTATATTTTGAATAATATTTTTTATTATGTCTATTACACATTAGTTTAATATTTTTATGAAATAGTCTATTTTCATAGGCGTCTCCAAGAGATTGCGTAGCATCCATTCCTCCTCCAAACCATTTTTTAGAGGTAACTATAAATCTCGTATTAAAATGCATAGCTGGAATTTTTGGATTTTTCATATGAGCCACAACAGATATGCCAGATGCCCAGTAATTTGGATTTTTGTTGGCTCCTAAAATTTGTGATTTAAATTTTTTATGAAATTTTCCAGATACTTCTGAAAAATTTACACCAACACTATCAAAAATAATTCCATTCTTAATTCCAGCATATGTTCCTCCTCCTTGATTTTTTAATTTTTTCCAATTTTTTTTTATAAAATATTTTGGTTTTTTTTTAGTTTTCTTCCCAAAATCTATTTCAATTTTTTGAAATTCCTGACAAATAGTCTCCTGCAGAAAAGAAAACCAACTACTTGTTATTTTTTTTTTTAAAAAAATATCTTTATTCATTTTTAAAAAACATATTTTGTTTCAAAGCTTCAGATAATGTTATTGCTGCAGCCATAGCAATATTAAGAGATCTAGCTTTTTTTATTAAAGGTATTCTTAGTCTTTCGTATGAATTTTTGTGTACTATCTTTGGAACGCCAGCGCTTTCTCTTCCAAAAAGCAAAGTATCTTTAGTCACAAATTTAAAATTATGATAATTCTTTTTAGCTTTTGTTGTCATAAGTATTACTCTAGAATTTTTTTTTTTTATCAAAAAACTTTCATACGATTTATAAGTTATTATTTTACTTTTATCCAAATAGTCCATGGCAACTTTTTTTAATCTTTTATCTTCAAGACGAAAACCACATGGCTCTATTATTTCAAGAGTTACACCAAAACAGAAACACAAACGAATTATTGCAGCAGTGTTTTGAGGTATATCAGGTTGATATAATGCAATATTAAACATATTTTTAGTTGTATATTATTTTGTGTGTCATTCTGACCTGGTAAATTTATATTAATTGTAACTAATTAATATTATATAATACATAAAAGCTTCGTATATATGACGAAAGAAATTAAGCCAAAAAGAAGAGATTTTCTGTTTACAGCAACCTATACAATTGGTGCTGTAGGCTTGGGTGCTGCTATTTGGCCTTTAGTGGATCAAATGAATCCAGATTCTTCTGTGAAAGCTTTGTCTACTACAGAAGTTGATATAAGTGCGGTAGAGCCTGGAAAAACAATAACTGTACTCTGGAGAGGAAAGCCAATATTTATAAGAAGAAGAACCAAAGAAGAAATTGATGAAGCGGCGGCTGTAGATCTTAAAGATTTAAAAGACCCAGAAAAAGATTCTGACAGAGCAAAAAATCCAGAATGGTTAGTGATGGTGGGTGTATGCACTCATCTTGGTTGTGTGCCTTTAGGTGACAAAGGAGATTATAACGCGTGGTTTTGTCCGTGTCATGGCTCACATTATGATACCTCAGGAAGAATCCGAAAAGGACCCGCGCCAACAAATTTAGAAATACCTAAATATGAATTTGTAAATAATAATACAATCAAAATAGGCTAATTTTAATATGAGTGAAAATAAATATATTCCAAAAACAAAATTAGCTAAATGGTTTGATAGTCGTTTACCTCTTTTATCTTTATCCCACCATTTAAAAGAATATCCAACACCTAAAAATTTAAATTATTGGTGGACTTTTGGAGGCATACTAACATTTTGCTTAATTACTCAAATTGTAACAGGAGTTATACTTGGTATGCACTACGTAGCGCATACAGACCACGCTTTTGAAAGTATAGAACATATAATGAGAGATGTTAATTATGGTTGGTTACTTAGATACGTACATGCAAATGGTGCTTCAATGTTTTTTTTAGCTGTTTACATTCATATTTTTAGAGGCTTGTTCTATGGTTCGTATAAAGCTCCAAGAGAAGTTATTTGGATAATTGGAGTAATTATTTATTTGCTAATGATGGCTACAGCTTTTATGGGTTATGTTTTGCCTTGGGGGCAAATGAGTTTTTGGGGGGCAACCGTAATAACAAACCTATTCAGCGCAATACCTTTAGTTGGGGAAAGTATTACAACATGGCTTTGGGGAGGATATGCTGTCGACAATCCAACTTTGACCAGGTTTTATGCTTTACATTATTTACTTCCATTTTTAATTTTTGGTTTAATTATACTTCATATTTGGGCTCTACACGTTCCAGGAAATAACAACCCAATAGGAATTGATGTTAAGAAAAATAGTAACGAAACTATGCCATTTCATCCATATATGGTCATGAAAGATATAACTGCTTTATTAGTTTTTATAATTATATTTTTTTGGTTTGTATTTTTTGCACCAAATGCCTTAGGACATCCAGATAATTACATTGAAGCTAATCCATTAGTAACTCCGACACATATTGTTCCTGAGTGGTACCTATTACCTTTTTATGCAATTTTAAGAGCTATACCTAGCAAACTTGGAGGAGTTATCTTTATGTTTGCTGCAATTTTTGTATTAGTTGCGTTACCATGGCTTGATACATCAAAAGTTAGATCTTCAACATTTAGACCGCTATATAGAAAGTTTTTCTGGGTTTTAGTGGTTACAGTTATTTTATTAGGATACCTAGGAGCAAAACCTCCTGAGGGGATTTATTTAGTTTTATCGAGAATAGCAACAGCGTATTACTTTATTCATTTTTTAATACTACTACCTGTTCTTGGACGCTATGAAAAAACAGATCCATTACCAATGAGCATTTCCGATCCAGTTTTAGATAAACCTGGTTTAATTGATAAGTTTAAAAAAGCAGCAGGACAATATGAAGGTGATAATGTTGGGTCTTTTAAATAGAATAATTTTAACAATTTTAATTTCAATAATTACCACTTTGTCCTTTGCTGATGATCAACATTCGAACGGAGCAAATACAAATTATTTAAATACAGATTGGAGTTTTAAAGGAATTTTTGGAACATTTGACCGCGCTTCACTTCAAAGAGGTTATCAAGTTTATCAAGAAGTCTGCTCTGGTTGTCATTCCGTACAACATTTAAGTTATAGAAATTTATCAGAAAAAGGCGGCCCTGAATTTTCAGAAGAAGAGGCAAAGGCCATAGCAGCTCAATTTGAATTAGAAGATGGTCCCAATAATGACGGAGAGATGTTTATGAGACCAGCAAGGTTATCAGATAAGTTTGTAAATCCTTATCCAAACGTTGAAGCGTCAGCAGCAGCAAATGGAGGGGCATATCCTCCAGATATGTCTGTATTAGCAAAAGCCAGGGCAGGTGGAGCAGATTATTTATATTCTCTTCTTTTAGGATACGAAGAAGCTCCTGAAGGTTTCGAATTAGATGACGGTGTTTATTACAATAAATATATGCCAGGAAATAAAATTAAAATGTCTGAGCCAATTTTAGATGGAATAGTTGAATATTCTGATGGCACACAGGCTTCAAAGGCTCAAATAGCCAAAGATATGACTACCTTTCTAGTTTGGGCTTCCGAACCTCATTTGGAGTCCCAACATCGAATGGGATTTAAAGCTATTATATATCTAATTGTATTGCTTACATTGGTTTATATGAGCAAACAAAAAGTTTGGTCCAGATTTGGCGCATCTAAAGATCAGGAAGAGGAAGAGGCTTATGATAAAGTTGAAAAAGTTGTAACCAAATATGAAGGCGAAGACCCTAAAACTTTTAAATAATTTTCTTTCCCAAAGGTGCGGCAAAAAGTTTTCATTTTAATTTTCTTTTAAGATTATTTTCATATTTTAAACACATTGTAGTTTTAAAAGAAATTTCAATGCGTTTTAAATTATTTTACACTTTTATAGTTTTATATTGGTCAATTTTGGTTTTTGGACCATTTATTAGTTAATATATGACAAGAATTCTATTTTTATCATCTTGGTTTGTAGTTTTTGTATTTTTCATGATAGCAACAATTTTATCATAAGATATTGATAAACTTGCTGTTTTTATAACAGTTAGCTTCCTATTCTGAAATACATGACATCTCCGTCATTTACTAAATAATCCTTACCTTCAAGCCTTAACTTTCCTGCGTTCTTGCACTCATTAAACCCTTTATATTTTATAAAATCTTCATGAGTTACGGTTTCGGCTCTAATAAATTTATTCTTAAAATCTGTATGAATCACACCTGCGGCATCTGGTGCTTTGGAGTTTTTTTCAATAGTCCAGGCTCTACTTTCTTCAGGACCAGATGTAAAAAAAGTACTAAGACCTAAAGTATTATAGCCCGTTTTAATTAGATTATCCAAACCCGTACTTTTTATTCCAGATTCAATCATAAAATCTTTTCTGTCTTTTGTTTGCAGCCCCATAATTTGGTCCTCTATATCAGCACAAACAATAATTATGTTTTCATCTGTAAATTTTTTTTTGCAAGCTTCAGAGTATTTGTTGCCATCAGGTAAGCTTTTTTCGTCAACATTGCATACAATTATTCTTGGTTTAAGAGATAAAAGAGCAGATTTTTTTATTAAATCTTTACTGTACTTTTTCTTTAATTCATCTGGTTTTTTTCCATCACTAATTAATTTTTTGCAATCCTCAAGAAAATCTAATTCCTCTTTTTCTAATTTTTTTTTATTACTTTTTTCTAGCCTTTTCTGAAGAGATTCTAGATCAGATAATAGAATTTCAGTCTCTATAATTTCAAGATCACGTATAGGGTCTACATTTTTATTTACGTTTTGTATTTTTTCAGAGTCAAAGCACCTTGTAAGATGAATAATAGTATCTACTTCTCTCACATGAGAAAGAAATTTATTTCCTAATCCTTCTCCTTTAGAGGCACCCTTAACAAGACCCGCTATATCCACAAAAGTTATTGCAGCATTAATTGTTTTTATGGACTTTGTTATTTCTGATATTTTGTTTAATCTTTCATCTGGTACTGAAACTATTCCTAAATTTGGATCTATTGTACAAAAAGGAAAATTTTCAGCTTGCGCTTTTTTGGACGTTGTTAAAGCGTTAAACAATGTAGATTTACCAACATTGGGCAGACCAACAATTCCACACTTAAAACCCATTATTATTTTTGATTAATTTTACTTGAAAAGAGATCTAAGTCTTTCTCTATAAGAATAGACAATGATTCAATAATATTTTTAGTTACTTCTTCTACATTTCCTTTTTCATCTACAGAAAAATTATCCAAAACATGATCGGCGCCAGTGGAATTATTATTGGGTCTTCCAATGCCTATTCTTACACGAGAGTAATTTTTTCCAATATTTTTGTCTATAGAATCTATTCCGTTGTGTCCAGCGCTACTTCCACCAAACTTCACTTTAACTTTTCCGAGGTCAATATCCATATCATCATGAAACACAAAAACATCCTTTACATTTATTTTAAAATAATCAATCAGTTCTTTAATACATACACCCGAACTGTTCATAAAGGTGAGTGGTTTTATAGCATAGACTTTTTGTTCGTTAATTTTTCCTGTTGTTAATAAACCTTTAAATTTAGGTTTTTGTTTAGACAATTTAAATTTTTTATTAATTTCATCAATCACAAAAAAACCAACGTTGTGTCGATTGTTCGAGTTGTTTGGGTTAGGGTTTCCTAGACCAACAAAAAGGAGCATAATTTATCCTATATTATTTTTTTTTCGTTTCCTTACCTGTAGATTTGCCTTTATCTGCAGGAGAAGCTTTTGCTTTATCTTCTGAACCTTTAGCAGGTTTACCTTTATCTCCTGATGCAGCTTTAACTTTATCATCACCAGGTTTAGCAGCTTTATCTTTGCCGTCCTCAGTTGCTGCATCTCCTTCTGCTGCACCTTCCGCAACACCTTCAGCTGGAACTTCACCTTCAGCAGCGGCTTCTTCAGTCTTTTCTGGTTCAACCAAAATAGTTGGAGCCACAACTGTTGCTATAACAAAATCTCTATCAGTAATTGTCGGAAAAACATTTTCTGGTAACTTTACAGAAGATATTTTAAGACTGCTGTTAATTTCTGTATTATCTAAATCAACAATTATTTCATTGGGAATATTTTCAGCTGGACATTTTAATTCAACTTTTCTTCTTACAATATTTAAAACTCCACCTTTCTTTAAACCTGGGGATTTTTCTGAATTTATAAATTTAACAGGTATTTCTAAAATTATTTTTGAACCTTCTGTAATTCGCATAAAATCGATATGAATTGGCTCGTCCGAAACGGGATCATAAGAAATATCTCTAGGCAGCGCTTTTTCGGAATTTCCATCTATATCTAAATCAAAAACTTTAGACATGAAGGTTTCAGTATTTATATGATTTTGTAAATGTAATTTTTTTAAGCTTATTTTTAAATTACTTTTTTTTCCTCCATACAATATTGCAGGAATAAAACCGCTGGATCTCAATTTATTAACTTGACCCGTTGAGACACTAGTTCTCTTTGTAGCTTTTAAAATATTCATAAATTGAAAGGGTGTTTTTATAATATGTTTGTGAAAAAAACAAGCAAAATTATTTAAAAAGGCTGGAAACCGACGTAGAGTTTGCAATTCTTTTCATTGCTTCTGAAATCATTGGAGCAAGTGAAATTATTTCAATTTTTCTACTTCTTCCAATTTTTTTAGAATTATCGATTGTGTCAGTAGTAATTAATTTTTTTATCTTAGATTTTTCTATTTTATCTACAGCCTGGCCGCTTAACACTGCATGAGTAATATAAACATAAACATCTTTTGCACCTTTATTTTTTAAAGCTTGTGCAGCGTTTACGATTGTTCCTCCAGAATCTATTATATCGTCAACAATTACACAGTTTTTATTTTTCACATTTCCTACAATATTCATAACTTCTGATTTTCCTGGTGTGGGTCTTCTTTTATCTATAATTGCAATACTCGAATTTAATCTTCTGCTCAGAGCTCTTGTTCTCTCAACACCCCCAACATCAGGAGATACACAAATTAAATTATTTAATTTCATTTTATTTTTAATGTGTCTTGCAAAAATTGGAGTGGCAAATAAGTTGTCTACCGGTATATCAAAGAAGCCTTGAATTTGACCTGCATGAAGGTCAACGCTTAGTATTCTATTTGCACCAGCGTTTGTAATTAGGTTCGAAACTAATTTTGCCGATATAGCTGTTCTAGGAACTACTTTTCTATCTTGTCTTGCATAGCCAAAATAAGGAATAACGGCTGTAATATTTTTTGCAGAAGATCTTCTTAAAGCATCAATGCAAATTAAAAGTTCCATTAGATTATCATTTGCAGGATTTGAAGTTGATTGAATTACAAATATGCTATTGCCTCTGATGTTTTCATTAATTTCTACGTAAACCTCTCCATCGGCAAATCTTTTTATGTTTGAATTAACTAATTTTAGTTTGAGATTTCTTGCTATGTCTTTACATAATTTTGAATTACTTGTACCAGCAAGAACTTTCATAGTGTAAGTCTTTATACAACTTTAATTAAACTTTTCAATTTAATAAAGCATTTAATTAAGTCATTAATATGACAGAAATGCATCGACCATAATCTGTCTCTTTATTAACACAAGATCTTCTATAGCTATAAAAAGATTCGCCTTCGGAAAAAGTATCTCTTTCTATATTTTCAATGTTTTTAATATTTAAATTTAATATTTCATTATTTATGTAGGCTCTTAAGTCAAACAAATAATTTTCATTTCCTATTTTTTCAAAAAAAATTTCGTTTTCCTTATTTTGATCGATAAATTTTTTATAAAAGTCATTTTTGACATTGTAGTTTTTTTTATTTATACAAGGTCCAACAACAGCAATTAAATCACTATTATTAGAGTTTAGTTCATTAAATTTTTTAACTGTATTTTTTATTATTCCATTAAGAGCTCCTTTCCATCCTGCATGTGAACAACCTATTATTTTATTTTTTGGATCATAAAAAAAAATTGATGCACAATCAGCAGTAAGTATACTTATTCCAACATTTTTAACTTTTGAAACTATAGCATCACCAGTAATTTTATTTTTAACATCATCATCAGAGCCGAAATAAACAACTTCATTAGTATGTTTTTGGTTTAAAGTTATTAAGGATTCTTTTTTACATTTAATTTTTCTACTGACCTCTTCGAGATTTTTTAAAACATTTTCTTTTTTATCATTTGATCCCAGGCCGCAATTCAAACTTTTGTAATTTCCTTCAGAAAAACCGTTATTTCTAGAAAAAAAACAATGTTTTATATTTTCAAATTTTTGTAATTTTTTTGAAAAAAACATAATTAAAAACCTAGAGAAAAATTTTTATTTTTTTTTTGAGCAAACATTACTTTGAAAAGGCTTCCCATTTCCTTAGGATCCAGGAGCCTTTTTAATCTATAATACATATTTGCTTTTTCCTTAAAAGTCATTTTTTTAGACAAAACATTTGCTCTTTCCAAAATACCAATTTTTTTTAGAAACTCATTTTGGTTTATTATTTTTTTCACATTAAGATTACTTTTTTTTAATACTTTGTGAAATAATTTGAAATTTATATGTGATGAAATATCAGAATGATGAGGCATTGAAAGAATATTTGTGTATCTATGTTTTTTAACCGACTGTAAAGTATTTTGACTTTTATGGACAGTATAACCATAATCAAAAGTTAATAAACCTCCATCAAATTTATTAATTTTTTTTGCTATGCTGCTGAGAAATTTAATTGCTTCTAGCGGATACTCAATTAAATTACTATTAGAAATTAAATTTAGATTTTGTATACGTTTTATTAAATTATTATCTGCTTTTTTGGATAAAAATCTTATTTTTTTATTATCATTGGATAAAGCTACATATTTTTCAAAAAACAATTTCTTCTTTTTATATATTTGCTTAATTGGCAGAGCATCAAAAAATTCATTTCCTAAAAAAATTACTGGACCATAATTTATTTCCTGTATTTTTTTAATCCACTTAACTTTTTTATTATTAATTTTTTTTTTTTGAATTGTTTTTAACTTATTACTTATTTCCAATAAATTTACTTCTAATGAATTATAAAAATCTTTAAATTTTTTAGATGTGTTTAGCAAGTTTTTGCACAGAGTGCCATCACCAGGCCCAAGTTCTACCAACAAAATTTTATTAGGTTTGCCTATATATTCCCAAAATGAAACACACCAAACTGCAAGCATTTCTCCAAAAAGGTTTGAAATTAAAGGTGATGTAATAAAATCTCCTTCTTTTCCAAAGGGATTATTTTTCATGTAATATCCAAATTTTTTGTCGTAAAGAACAATATTAATAAATTGATCTAGAGGAATAGATTTTTTTTCTTTTAATATATTAATTATTTTGCTCATTTTTTTTTATATATAAAATAATAAATATTCCAGAAATTAAAGTTATTAAGCTTAGTAAAGTTCCCAAAGAAAAATAATTGAAAACTAGGCCAAGATGTAAATCAGGTTCACGAAAAATTTCTGAGAATATTCTAGCAACAGAATAAGTAATTAAGAAAAGACATGAAATATAACCAGGCTTAAATAATAATTTTTTTTTAATTGCAAAATAATTAATTAATAATAATAAAATCAAACCCTCTAATAAAGCCTCATAAAGTTGGGAGGGATGTCTTGGTATATCTCCCCCATTAGGAAATATTACACCCCAAGGAACGTTAGCAATTTTTCCATAAAGTTCACCATTTATGAAGTTAGCTATTCTCCCAAAAAAAATACCAATAGGGGCGACACATGAAACAATGTCTGCAAATTTAAAAAAATTAGTTTTTGTTTTTTTAGAAAAGATAATAATTGATATTATAACTCCCAATAAACCTCCATGAAAGGACATGCCCCCTTGCCACAATTTAAAGATTTCAAGAAAGTTTTGGCTATAATATTCAAAATTATAAAAAATTACATATCCGATTCTTCCACCTAAAATTATTCCTACTACTAAATAAATTATTAAGTCATCAAATTGTGATTTTTTAATTTGTTCAAAGTTGTAATTGTTTTGGTTTGTTAGATGAATTATTCTAACAGCATATATCCATCCCAGAATAATTCCCAGAATATATGCCATTGAATACCATCTAATTTGGAATAAGCCAAAATCAATTAACACAGGGTCAAAACTATGAACAATCATTTATAAAAAAAAGATTTATTTAGTAAACAAATTAAAATAACTTAAACATATTAAAAAATACATGGAAAAATATAATAAGTTATTAAGAAATATAACGGAATTAATTGAAAAAGGTTTGTTTAATTCAAAGGATTTAAAAAAAGAAGTTGAAGATTCGTTAAAATTAAAAATGGAAATTATTGCTAACCAATTAAATCTTGTTTCAAGAGAAGAGTTTGAAGTTCAAAAAAAATTGATTGAAAAATTACAAAAGGACCTTGCTAAATTTAAAGTCAAAAAAAATAAAAAAAAATTACAAAGGCAAAGAAATCTTAACCCTTAAGCCATTCAAGGGACTTTTTGCTAAAGAGATATTACCACCATGCGAATGGATTATATCGTTGGCAATTGACAAGCCTAATCCTACTCCAGATTTGTTTTGACCTCTGCTTTTATCAATTCTATAAAATGGTTTCAGAACATTTTGATATTCTTCTTCAGGAATGCCGGGGCCATCATCATCAACAAAAATTATTACATCTTTAATAGTTTTTTTTGTAAAAATTTTAACTTTGTTTCCATATGATAGTCCGTTATCTATAAGGTTAACCAAACATCTTTTTATTGAGTTTTGCCTTATATTGAGTTTTATATTATTTTCAACTTCACTATTAATTTTTTTATCATCATATTTTTTTACTACATCTGCAATTAAAATATCAATATCAACAGTTTCTGTATCTTCATTTTTTTGATTTCTAGAAAATTCTAAATATTCATTAAGCATTCGTTCCATTTCTTCTATATCGTCACCCATTTTTTTTGCTAATTCTTTTTGATTTAATAAAGCCAACTGTAATTTTAATCTTGTTAAAGGCGTTCTTAAGTCATGACTTATTCCGGATAACATTTCAGATCTTTGGTTTAAATGAACTGAAATTCTTTTTCTCATTTTATCAAATTCATAAGCTGCTTGTCTTATTTCTCTTGCACCAGTAGGTCTAAATCCTTTTACAAATTCTCCTTTACCAAATCTTTCAGCTGCTTTTGCTAAATTTACAATTGGTCGAGTTTGATTTTTTAAAAAAACTATTGCAATTGTAATTAATAAAAAACCTGGAAGAGTTATCCATAAAGCAAAAATACGGGCAGAAGAGGGTGCTATTTTCTCTTTTGGAAAAAATATTTGTAAAAATCCATCTTTATATCTAATTCTTAATTCTATCTTCTCTTTAAATGTGGTTGTATCGAACCAATAAGAATTTCCAAAGACAGGCTTCAGCTCACGCCTTAAGCTTCTATCCATTGGGCTATACCATCTTTCTATTTTCTTTGTTGGTAAAAGCTGGTCTTCTTTTAAAGCTACAGTAAAATCAAAATTTTTATTGTATATGGCTATGACCGTTTCTCTGTGTTCAATATCTTGTTGCGTTCTATAAACATCAACTAAGGTTTCAACTTCACCAACAAGAGATCTGGTCATTCCCTTGTTAGCTTTTATCCAAAGACTATCAAAAAAAACAATAGTAATAATAATTTGTAATAAAACCATTGGTGCAGCAACAATTATTAAAGATCTATAAAATAATCTTTTTGGTAAGTTTTTTTTGATAAAATTATTCAATCCATAAAACATAACCTGATCCTCTAACTGTTTG
>CACEPH010000002.1 GCA_902561465.1 uncultured Pelagibacteraceae bacterium | reverse complement strand
CAAGTTGGACAAACAGGAAAAGTTGTTGTTCCCGATTTATATATTGCTGTAGGAATTTCTGGAGCCATTCAACATTTAGCTGGAATGAAAGAAAGTAAAATTATAGTTGCAATAAATAAAGATGGGGAAGCTCCTATTTTTAGTATTGCAGATTATGGTTTAGAAGCAGACTTATTTGAAGCGCTACCTCAATTTTTAGAAGAACTGAATAAACTCAATACTATCCAAAAATAAAAAGTTTGATATAGTCGTCATATGCCAAGAGAAGCAATGGAATATGATGTAGTTATTGTTGGAGCAGGTCCAGCAGGGTTATCAACAGCAATTAAACTCAAACAACTCGATCCTAATTTAAATGTTTGTATATTAGAAAAAGGATCTGAAGTTGGAGCTCATATTTTAAGTGGAAATGTCTTCGAAACCAAAGCACTTGATGAACTTTTGCCAAAATGGAAAGAGCTTGATTCTCCTATAAAAACAAAGGTTTCCAAAGAAAAATTTTTATTTTTAGGTAAAAATAAATCTTTAAGTTGGCCAACTTGGCTTTTGCCTTCGGTTCAAAAAAATCATAAAAATTATATTATTAGTCTTGCCAACCTTTGTCGCTGGTTAGCAGAGCAGGCGGAAAAATTAGGTGTTGAGATATTTCCAGGATTTCCAGCTAGTGAAGTTCTTTATAAAGAAGACGGATCAATTAAAGGGGTAGCTACTCTTGATATGGGATTAGACAAAGAAGGTAACAAAAAAGAAGGTTATCAGGAAGGTATGGAATTACATGCAAAAGTTACGGTATTCGCTGAAGGCTGCAGAGGTCATTTAGGCAAAAAACTCATCAAAAAATATAATCTTGATTCAGGAAAAAATCCTCAACAGTACGGTATTGGTTTTAAGGAAATTTGGGAAGTAAGTGATAAACAACATCAAGAAGGTTTAGTCATGCATACAGCTGGTTGGCCATTAGACAAAAAAACTTACGGAGGAAGTTTTGTTTATCATGCTGAAAAAAAACAAATTTATATTGGTTATGTTATTGGCCTTGATTATCAAAACCCACACTTATCACCTTTTGATGAATTTCAAAGATTCAAAACACATAAGGATATTAAAAAAATTTTAGAAGGTGGGAAAAGAATTGCCTTTGGAGCGAGAGCTTTAATTGAAGGAGGTCTTCAAAGTTTACCCAAAATGTATATGCCGGGAGGATTATTAATTGGGTGCGATGCAGGAACATTAAATATGCCAAAGATAAAAGGCTCGCATACTGCTATGAAAAGTGGAATTATTGCTGCAGAGACAATAATTGAAAATATAAAAAATAAAAAAGATTTATCTGTTTATGAAGAAAAATTTAAAAAAAGTTGGCTTTATAAAGAACTGCATACTGCCAGAAACGTTAAACCAAGTTTCAGTTGGGGATTATCTTTAGGAATTTTATTTACTGGTTTAGATCAGATATTATTCAGAGGAAAATTACCATTTACTTTAAAACATAAGCATGCTGATCACGAAACGCTAAAATCAGCAAGCCAAATGCCCAAAATAGATTATCCAAAACCTGATGGTAAAATTACGTTTGATAAAACAAGCTCAGTTTATTTAACAGGAACTAATCATACTGAAAATCAACCTGTGCATCTCAAATTAAAAGATTCTAATTTGCCTATAAATTATACTTTAAAAGAATATGACGAACCCGCTCAAAGATATTGTCCTGTAGGAGTTTATGAAGTCCAACAAGAAAAATTTGTTATTAATTCACAGAATTGTATTCATTGCAAAACATGTGACATTAAAGAACCATCACAAAATATAACTTGGGTTGTTCCCGAGGGAGGTGGTGGTCCAAAATATGGAAATATGTAGTTAAAATAAAATTAAGATAAATCAATAGCAAATGGTTTTAGTTTTGCTAAAGGTATAATTTCAAGTGTTCTTTGATTTGTTTTCTTCAAATAAATTTTACAAGCTGTGCCTGCGTCTATAGATTGAGCGTACGTACCAGCGCAAATGCACCAATTATCTCCTTCTTTTAAACCTGGAAAATCAAATTCAGGATGAGGTGTTATTAAATCGTTACCAGCTATTTTTGCCCACTCTAAAAATTTTGATGTAACTCTAGCGCAGACAGTGTGAACACCATGATCAAGATTATCGGTATTACAGCAACCATCTCTGAACCAACCAGTTACAGGATCCATAGAACAAGGTTCAAGTTTTTCCCCTAAGACATTTTTTTGATCTTGATCATTACTCATTATAATTTTGTTGGATTGGGCTCATCTTTATAAATTTTTTTAGGATCAAAAGTTTTTTCAGTTTCTTTAAACTTCATTTCTAACTTTTCTAAATCTTTTATTTTTCCCAAGGGTACTGATCGATAGAAACAAGATCTATAACCAACATGACAACTGGATCCGTTTCCAATGTCTACAGACAACCAAATAGAATCTTGGTCATCATCAATTCTAATTTCTTTTATTTTTTGAACAAATCCACTGACTTGACCTTTATGCCATATTTTTTTTCTTGAGCGACTCCAATAATGAGCCTCTTTAGTTTCAATTGTTTTTTTTAAGGCTTCATCATTCATATATCCGTGCATCAGAATGTCGCCAGTCTTATAATCACTAGTAATTACAGGAATAAGCCCATTTTCATCAAATTTTGGCTCTAAATACTTGCCTTCTTCAACTTCTTTTATATTATCTCTTTTTTTAAACATTATTTATATTATATAGACATTTAGAATAATAATTAAGTAAATAACATGAAATTAGTAAAAGACACAGACCAACTAAACAAAGAAAGAGATAAAATTTCAGAAGAGAAAGCTGAAGAAGCGATTAAAACAATCATACAATGGATAGGTGAAGATCCTACAAGAGAAGGTTTAAAGTCAACTCCAAAAAGGGTTTTAAAAGCTTTTAAAGAATATTTTAGCGGATATACACAGGACCCAAAAAAATTTTTATCAAAAACTTTTACAGAAGTAGAAGGTTATGATGACATGGTTATTGAAAAAAATATCAGTATTCAAAGTCATTGTGAGCATCATATGGCACCAATCATGGGAGTTGCACATGTTGCATATATTCCCTCAGCTAAAGTAGTTGGCTTAAGCAAATTAGCAAGAGTAGTAGAAGTATTTTCAAAAAGATTACAAACGCAGGAACGTCTAACAATGCAAATCGCAAAAACAATAATGGATGTCTTGCAACCCAGAGGTGTTGCTGTAACTATTGATGCATCTCATCAATGCATGACTAATAGAGGTGTTAAAAAAGAAAATACAACAACAGTAACAAATTATTTCCTTGGTGCATTCAAGGATGATTTAAGTTTTCAAAATCGATACTTAAGATATATTAACAAAGATTAAACGTTAATATTTTTTAACACTGTTTTTTCATTATGAGCGAAAAGTTTAAAGCAATAGTTCTTAATCAGTCTGGTGATAAATTTTCAAGAGAAGTAAAAACTTTAGATAAAAGTTTTTTAAAAGAAGGGGATGTCTTAGTAAAAATAGATTATTCAGATTTGAATTTTAAAGATGCTATGATTCTAAAAAATGGTGGAAAATTAATAAAGGAATATCCCAGGATACCAGGAGTAGATTTTGCTGGAACAGTCGAAGAAAGTAATGTTGAAGAGTTTAAAAAAGGCGATCAAATCATAGTGAACGGCTCAAGAGTTGGAGAGTTACATCATGGAGGTTATTCACAATATGCTAAAGTTAAAAAAGAGTTTGTAATTAAAAAACCTGAAGGAATTAACACAAGACAAGCAATGATGTTGGGAACTGCAGGATTTACAGCTGTACTATGTGCATTTGCAGTTAAGGCAAGAGAAGAGTTGTTGTTGGGAGAAAAAGTTAATGAGGTGTTAGTAACCGGCGCTACAGGTGGTGTAGGAAGTGTTGCTGTTATGGCTTTATCAAAGTTGGGTTGTAACGTTACTGCTGTTACAGGAAAGATTGAACAAAGTAAATTTCTAAAGGAACTGGGTGCAAAAAATATAATTGAACGTAAAGAGCTAGAATCCGAGCCTAAACTTTTGGGTAAAGGAACATGGGATGGAGTTGTCGATACAGTAGGTGGAAATATTTTATCAAATGCAATTTCACAAACTAAACATTCTGGAATAGTAGCTGCTTGTGGTAATGCGAGCGGAAACAAGCTAAATACCTCAGTAATTCCATTCATTTTGAGAGGTGTAAAATTATGGGGCGTAGATTCAGTTGCAATAGGAAAAAAAAGAAAAGAGTTTATCTGGAAGGAAACACCCAAACTTATTGATTTTGCTATATTAGAAAAATCGATTAAAGTTGTAAGTTTAAATGAATTATTAAATATTTTTCCTAGTATGCTTGAAGGAAAATTACCTAATAAAATATTGGTAGATGTAAACAAATAATGGATTGGGATAAACTTAAAATATTTCATGCTGTAGCGGAAGCTGGAAATTTTACGAAAGCTACTTACATATTAAATCTTAGTCAGTCAGCAATCAGCAGACAAATTCAATCTTTAGAACAAGAATTAAAAACTAAATTATTTGAAAGGCACGCTAGAGGTCTGTCTTTAACAGAAAATGGTGAATATCTATTTAAAACCGCTCATGAAGTGATTTCAAAATTAAAAGATGTTGAATCTACTATAATTGATAAAAAGGACAAGCCCAGCGGAAAACTAACTGTCACAACAGTTGTAAGTTTTGGAACAACATGGCTAACACCTAGAATTCAAGAATTTATGAAATTAAACCCAGAAATTGAAATAGAATTAATTTTTGATGATAAAGAATTAGATCTTAGTACTCGGCAAGCTGATATAGGAATTTGGATGAGAAGACCAAAGCAGTTAAATTATATACAAAAAAAATTGATAGATATTAATTATCATATTTATGGAGCAACAAAGTATCTAGAACAATATGGTCATCCAAAAAATTTATCTGAGTTAAATAAACATAAATTCATTTCTTATGGAAGGGGAGCGCCATCTCCAGTTTTTAGTCCAGACTGGGCTCTAAAATTAGGAATGAAAGATAATAAAAAAAGAAAGCCAATTATGAAAGTTAATAGTGTATATGGACTTCTTCTTGCAGTTCAAAGTGGGGTAGGTTTGGCAGCGTTACCAGACTACATTACTGCTACAGTTCCAAATATAATTAGAGTTTTACCACAAATCGAAGGTCCTAAAACAGAAGCACATTTTGTCTATCCTCAATCTCTTAAAAATGTCGCTAGAATCATAGCTTTCAGGAATTTTTTATATAGTAAAATAAAAAAGTGGGAGTTTTAGTAATTATTTGTAAGTCTGAGTTTTAATTTTAAGAGTAGCACCTTCTTCAATCGAAAGAGTCTTTTGATTCAACACACCATCAATATCTGCAGTTTTTTTTATATTTATTTGTTCGGCGTTTACATTACCTTTTACTTTTCCACCTAAAGAAGCTTGTTTCGATTTGATGTTTCCTTTAATATTTGAATTTGAATGAGTTTCGACCTCATCAGATTTTATATCTCCATTGATTTTTGCATCTATAATTATTTTGTCTTTTTCGACGATATCTCCTTCAATAGATACATCAGATAGAAGTGTTGAAGTTTTGTTTTCAGCCATATAATTCCTTTACAACCAAGCATATACATAGAAATGTCAGTCTCCTATACACTTTTTAGTTGCATTGTATGCGACAAATTGATATTGATAATCATTATCATTGAAATTGATAATCATTCTCATTAAAACTTTGGGTTTAATTAATTTTAATGAAAGGAATAATTTGATGAAAAAAATAATATTTATTATATCAATTTTTCTAACTTTTTTTGGCATATCAAATGCTAATGAAGTGAACATTTTTAGTGCTAGGCACTATGATTCTGATGTTCAGTTGTATGAAAAATTTACAGCAAAAACAGGGATCAAAGTAAATGTTGTATCAGGAAAAGATAAAGCTCTTCAAAAAAGAATAATTGAAGAAGGAAAAGATAGCATAGCTGACCTATATATTACGGCAGATGCTGGAAGACTAGGAGCGTTCCAAGCAAAAGGAATGTTTCAAAGATCTAGCTCTAAAGCTTTGAAAGCTGCAATACCTTCTAATTTTAGATCTCCTTATTGGTTTGGAATAGCTAAAAGAGCACGTGTTATTTATTACGATCCATCACGTACAAACCCACCAAGCAATTTAAGTTATGAAGATCTATCTAATCCTAAATATAAAGGGAAAGTTGTAATTAGAAAATCTAACAACGTTTACAATCAATCTCTCGTTGCATCTTTAATTGCCAACAATGGTAAAAAGAAAACTGCAGAGTGGGCAAAAGGTGTAGTAAGCAATATGGCAAGAAAACCAAAAGGTAATGATAGAGCACAAATCTTAGCTGTTGCTGCCGGTGAAGCAGATTATGCTGTTGCAAACACTTATTACATAGCTTTAATGTTATCTGGTAAAAAAGGACCTGAACAACAAGCTGCTGCTAAAAAAGTTAAACCTTTCTTTCCAAACCAGGATGGAAGAGGAACTCACATGAATATTAGTGGAGGAGGAGTTTTAAAGCATGCACCTAACAAAGATAATGCAATTAAGTTATTAGAATTCCTATTAACTAAAGAAGCACAACAGCACATTGTTAACAATACGTTCGAATACCCTATGATAGATGGTGTTGAACCTAACAAATTGATAGCTCAGTTCGGTCTTGGCTTTAAACAAGATCTAAAAACTAAGGTATCAAAATATGGGAAAAACCAAGCTGCCGCTTTAAAGATAATGACAGAAGCAGGCTGGGAATAAAAGTACCCTTAAACATGAAGCGCACAAACAAAGTAGAAATAAACTTAAATCGATCCTCCCAGGAATATGATTTAAACAAATCTACAAAAGGTTGTGCGCCATGTTTAGAAGAAGCTTCAAGAATTGATAGACAAATTAATGGACGATCATTGAATGAAATTAAAATAAATGAAATAAAGACAATAGTCAGATCAATTTTTGAAAGCTCAAAAGATGGCACAGAATAAATTTAATTTTTGGTACTTAAGTTCATTTTTTATTTCATTATTAGTTGCGTTACCTATTATTACGGTTTTTTTTGGTTTTTTCGAATCAACTTCTGATTATTTTAATCTTTTAAAAAATACATTTTTATTAAAGTATATTTCTAATTCTATTTTACTTTTGACTGGTGTTTTATTTTTAACTTTTATATTTGGTGTGGGAGCAGCATATTGCGTTTCATTTTATGATTTTCCCGGAATAAATTTTTTTAAATGGGCCTTAATATTATCGTTTGCAGTCCCTGCTTATATTTATGCTTATTCTCTTACAGCTTTTTTTGAAAATTATGGTACCCTTTTCTCAATTCTTACTTATTTATTTGGACCCTATGAATACAATTCATTTATACCAAAATTAGATGGTTTATTTGGTTCAATATTATCAATATCTTTTTCATTATTTGGTTATGTTTACGTTTTAACAAGAGCATCATTTTATTATCAATCACAAAATTTAATAGATGCGGGAAAAAACCTTGGGCTATCATCAAATAAAACATTTTTAAAAATTATTCTTCCTTCAGCAAGACCAGCAATAGTAGTGGGATTATCTTTAGTAGCAATGGAAACATTATCTGATTTTGGAACAGTTTCTTTTTTTAGTATATCAACACTTACTACCGCTATTTACAATGCCTGGATAAGTTTTGATGATTTAGCTTCAGCAAACCAAATATCATTTATACTTTTACTTTTCATTTTATTTTTATTTTTTATTGAAAATTTTTCAAGAAGAAGAGCAAGATATCATTCACCTACAAGAGGAGGTTTTGTGAATAGGAAGAAAATCAAACTAACAGGTCAAAAATCTTTATATGCAATAATTTTTTGCAGCCTTTTATTCTTTTGTAGTTTCATTTTCCCTGTTGCCCAGATGATTTATTGGACTTTAAAATTTCCTAAATATTTACAAGATTTAAATTTTTGGGGCATAGGATTTAATACTCTTTTATTAGTATTTTTATCTTGTGCTTTAATGATTGTTTTTGCTTTTATTTCAAATTATGGAAATAGAGTTACAAAAAGTAAATTTCTTGAAGTGTTAACGACTTTCTCCGTTTCTGGATACGCTATTCCAGGTGTAATACTTGCGGTTGCTTTTATAACTTTAGTTTCATATTTAGACAATTTTTTATTTATTAATTTTAAAACGATGTTTATCGGATCTATTTTTGGATTAGTTATAGTTTATTTTGTAAGATTTTTTGCTTTATCTTCAAATGGTATTAAATCAGGGTATTTAAAAATAAATAAATCAATGGACGAAAGTGCTTATCTTTTAGGTTATTCTAAATTTAAAACTTTCACTAAAGTTCACATTCCATATCTTAAAAATAGTGTCTTTTTGATAAGTATTTTAATCGCAATAGAAATAATAAAGGAATTACCAATAACTTTAATACTTAGACCATTTAATTTTGAAACATTTGCTACGACAGCCTATATTTATGCTTCGCAAGACCTTTTAGAAGCTGCTGCGGCTCCATCTTTATTTCTTATTTTAATAGCAAGTACGTTTATTTTATTTGTTTCTAAATATATATTATCTGATAATTAATAGATTATATGAATCAGAACTTTTTAGAAATACAAGACGTAACTTTTGCTGCAAGCAAAAAAAATAAAGTTAATAACGTTACTTTTAATTTAGAAAAAGAAGGGGAAATTATTTGTTTATTAGGTCCATCGGGAATTGGAAAAACAACAATGCTAAGAACAATTGCTGGACTAGAAAAAATTGAAACTGGGAAAATAGTTTTAAAAGGAAAAACTATTTCATCATCTAATTTTCATATGGAGCCTGAGGAAAGAAATGTAGCTCTGTCTTTTCAAGAAAATTGTTTATTTCCTCACTATAATGTTATTGATAATATCAAGTTTGGAGCAGATAGAAACAAAGATAAAAAGTTTAATTTAACAGTTTATGATTTAGTTAGTTTATTACATTTAGAGGAATTACAACAAAAATACCCCCACGAAATCAGCGCAGGAGAGGCTCAAAGAGTTTCTTTAGCACGTTCTTTAATGTCCAAACCAGATCTACTTCTTTTAGATGAACCTTTTTCAAATATTGACCAAAGTTTAAAAGAAGAACTGCAATTAAAAATTAAAAAGATTTTAAATGAAATAAACATCTCAACAATAATAGTTACACATGATTCTTACGAAGCCTTCTATATGGGAAATAAATGTGGAATTATTTTAGACCAATCCTTAAAACAGTTTGATATTCCTTATAATATTTATCATTACCCGAATTCAGTAGAAGTAGTAAATTTTTTAAATAGGGGAATTTTAATAGAAGCTAAGGTGACAGGCGAAGATAGCCTAGAAAACACTGAACTGGGTACAATTAAAGGGAATTTTATTAAAAAACAAACTCCCGGATCTACAGTTCAGCTTTTAATTCAGCCCGAAGATTTAGAGCATGACGATCAAAGCAATTTAAAATTAGAAGTAGTGGATAGAAAATTTAGAGGAACAAATTTTATTTATACCCTTAAAACAATGAATAATCAGCTTATCCCAGTTTTTGTTCATTCCCACCATGAACACCAGCACAAAATAAAAGATAAATTTGGAATTAAAAGACCAATTTATATTGATCATTTAGTTTGCTTTTAAAAAAATACCACTGTAAAATTTTGTAATTGGGGTGTCTGTAAAGACTGAGATTATACCCTAGGAACCTGACCGGTAATTCAGTGAGGGAGCGTTGGAAAAATTATATTTTATAAGTCAGAATACAGCTTTAATATTAGTTCTATTAACAAGTTTATTGTTTGCTGCTATTGGTATTTTTTATTCTAGAAAATATCGCGGATATTCAAATTATCTTACAGCGGGAAGAAAGATAGGAACATTATCTTTAACTACTAGTCTAGTTGCTTCAGCCTTAGGTGCGTGGATATTATTTGGTCCAGCTTCTGCTGCAACATGGGGAGGAATAGGTTCAGTAATCGGATACTCTTTGGGAACAGCATTTCCAATGATAGCATTAATTTATTTAGGAAAAAAATTAAGAAAAGATTTTCCTACTGGAATTACATTTACTCAATTTATTTTTCACAAAATAGGTAAAAATTTATTTAAATTTATAATTTTATTAAGCGTTTTTTATATGTTTATTTTTTTATGTGCAGAGATAACTGCCGTCGCAATGTTAATAAATTATATTTCTGGTGCTCCGTTATGGATAACTGCGGCCTTCGTAATAGTAACAACATTAATCTATACCTTATATGGTGGATTAAGAGCTTCTATACTTACTGACAATTTTCAATTTTTAATAATTATAATTTTATTATTTGTGTGCGTTAATAACGTACTAAGTTCAGATTTTACTTCTTATAAAAGTATTACGAATAACTCTGGTGTTTTATTTAGTAGTAAATATATACCAAATTATACAGCAGGAATAACTTTTTTCATAGCTGTAGCGGCTACAAACCTTTTTCATCAAGGGAATTGGCAAAGAGTTTTTGCAGCAAAAAATTATGATGTGTTAAATAAAAGTCTTAAATTATCTTTTTTAATTATTATACCCATCGTTTTTTTTATGGGAGTTACTGGTATAATTGCAATCTCTATTGATAGCAAAGTAAATCCAGACTTAGCCTTTTTTTCTATATTATTAAAAGATAAATCAGAAATATTATGTGTTGTAATAATTATTTTAGCAGTATCTTTAACTGTAAGCACAATTGATACATTAGTAAATGCTATTTCTAGTTTGATCGTAGTTGATGGAAAAAAAATAAATAAAAATTTAAAGTCTTCAAATATTTTAGTTATCTTTATTTCATTTATAGCTTTTCTTGTAGCGTCAAAAGGATTTAGTATTTTGTATTTGTTTTTGCTAGCTGATTTATTATGTTGTGCAGCTGTGTTTCCGGTATTTTATGGTTTTTATAAGAAAAATTTGAAGGAAAAGCATTTAATAATATCTCTTATTATAGGCTTATTTATTGGACTTTTGCTTTTTCCAAGTCCTGATTTTTCCAAGAGTATTTTGGTAGGGACAATGTTAGCATTTGATTTATTTCCTCAAATTGTATCAAGTTATTTGCTATTCTGGTCTTTTTTATTAGCAACACTAGGACCTGTAATTGTTATAATGGCTTATGATTCCTTTAAAAGACGATAACCCAACTTCGAATAAACCTATAATAACATTTTTTTTAATCGGAACATGTATTTTAATTTTTTTAATTCAAATCACATCAGAGTCATATAGGACTGGTCAACTTTTTTATTCTTATGGATTGATACCTTCTGTTTTGATGGGAAACAATCAATTACCTATGGATCTTTACGTTGTGCCCGCATATGTAACTATTTTTACTTCCATGTTTATGCACGGAGGCTTTATGCATTTAATCGGGAATATGCTTTATATGTGGATCTTTGCTGACAATATTGAAGATAGTCTCGGTCCCAAAAAATTTATAATTTTTTATTTACTTTCAGGCATTGGAGCTGCAATGACACAAGTGTTAATGGATACACATTCACAAATTCCCATGGTTGGAGCAAGTGGTGCTATTGGAGGTATATTAGGCGCTTATTTGATTAATCATCCTAATGCAAAAGTATTAGTTTTGATACCATTTGGTTTTTTTAGTCAATTAATAAAAATAAGAGCTTTATATGTTTTGGGTTTCTGGTTTATACTTCAATTTATTTCAAGCGGTGGAGGAGTGGCTTATGCAGCACATATTGGAGGATTTGTTTCAGGAATGATTTTAATATTATTTTTTAATAAAAAAGGAAAAAGAAAAACAAAAATTATAAAAGGACCCTGGGGATAATGAATTATATAATTCCATTTTTGATCTTAATTACTATTGTTGTGTTTATTCATGAATATGGTCACTATTATTTTGCAAAAAAATATGGAGTTGGAATTACAGATTTTTCTATAGGATTCGGAAAAGAAATTTTTGGATGGAATGACAAATCTGGAACTCGTTGGAAAATTTGTTGGATACCATTAGGTGGTTATGTTAAATTTTTTGGTGATAGAAATGTTTTTAGTCAAACTGAACAACAAGAAATTTTAAACAAATACAATGAAGAAGATAGGAAAAAATTATTTATACTAAAACCTATATATCAGCGATCTATAATCGTGGCAGCGGGACCACTAGCTAATTTTGTTTTGGCTATGCTAATTTTTGTAATTATTAATATGGTTTCAGGTAAAGACCTGACTCCTGCTGTAGTTGATGAAGTTCAAGAAAACAGTCCAGCTTTTATAGCGGGAATGAAAAAAAATGACAAAATTATATTTATAGATAATAAAAAAGTTGAAAGCATTTTAGAAGTTTCTACATTTATTAATACCTCTACTTCTGAAACAATTGAATTTTTGGTTTTAAGAAGTAATCAAGAAATTTCTCTTTCGGTTAAACCAAATTTGATCGATGGTAAAGATTCGTTAGGAAATTCAGTAAAAAAAAGAATTATTGGGATAAAATTAGTTCCTTTAAATAATGAATTTTTAAAGGAACCCTTGCCTCCAAGTAAAGCAATATATTATGCGGCAAAAGAAATTTGGTTTGTTAGCGTTACATCTCTAAATTATCTGGGAAAAATGATTGTTGGTTCAGCTGATACTTCTCAATTGGGCGGTCCAATAAGAATTGCTAAGATCACTGGCCAAGTTGCGGAATATGGAATTATACCCTTTTTTAGTATTATGGCTTATATCTCAATTAGTCTGGGACTAATAAATTTGTTCCCTATACCAATGTTGGATGGAGGACATTTGATGTTTTACCTTTTTGAAAAGATTTTAGGCAGGCCTTTAAGTCAAAAAACTCAAGAAGGTTTTTTTCGAATCGGTTTATTTTTGTTGTTTTCTTTAATGTTTTTTGTAACTTTTAACGATTTACGTGATTTAGGGCTATTTTAATTGATATATATAATAAATAGCTAGTTCTAAAAAAAACCAATAAAATCAATACTTTTAGAAGGCAAGCTATATATTGTGTTGATATCTTTAAAATACACTAAAAAAAACATTGATTTTCCTAGTATTTATGAGAAGAGTAAAAAAAAGCACAAAAAAGGGGCTAAAATGAACAAAAAACAACTAGTTGCGAAGATATCTTCTTCAATGAATCTTAGTAAAGCTGATGCAGAACGTCAGTTTGATGGGATTACTGAGATCATTTTAAGCTGTTTAAAAAGTGACGAGCAAGTCAAAATTGCTGGTTTTGGTACCTATAAAGTGGCTAAAAGAAAAGCCAGAGTAGGTCGAAACCCAAGAACTGGGGAGCAAATACAAATTGCTGCTTCTCAAAAAGTTAAGTTTTTACCAGCAAAAGCACTTAAAGAAATGTTTAATAAATAGGTATGAATACAGCCTTTATTTTAATTTAAAAATAAAGGCTGTTTTCCTTAATAATCTTTATTTTCTTCCCAAATTTTCTTCCAGTTAATATTAGGTGATAAACCAAAAATAGAGTTGATGTTTGTGAGGTGAACTGCCAACGAAGGTATTGGTGATAAACAATATTCAGACTTATATATATCATGAAGAGGTTTTTCAAAAGGGTAATGTTCAAATTGGCACATTGATATAAATTTGTTCCAATATTTTTCTATAATTTTTTTACTAGTTAAAAAAGTACATAAAGTTTCATCAATTTTTCTCCAATGTCTATTAGATCCTAAAAAGATATTAGTTGGTTCAATTTTTGTATACAAGTAAGGGTAATCGGCAGGACACAAGATTAGCTCTTTTTGTATGATAGAAGATATCCGTTCATAAGCAGAGATCATTTCGTTAATTGAATCATTAACATGAAGATAGTCATCTTCAACAAAATATATTAGATCGCTACACTGTTCTTTCGCAATTAATAGAGATTTATGTATATTAGACATGTTTGAAATTTGATTCTCACTTACACTTTCATTTTTTTCATTAATTTTTTTAATACTATTTTCAAAATCTTTAACATTTAATTTAATAATAGAATATCTAAAACTTGAATTTTTGAGTTGCGTTTCCATTTGATCTAAATCTTTTTTTTCAGAATTATGATCAATTATTATTATATTAAAATTAATATTTGGAAAATTTTTTTTAGTGTAATTTAATGATAAAATTATTGAATTTAAAGATCGAAAAGTATATTCAGATTTTTTATGATCAAATAGTCTTTTTTTATTTTGAGTAAGCATATTTACAGTTGTGCAGGATCTAAAAATTATTGTAAGGGCATTAACTTTTCTCGTAACGCGAACTTCGCCTAGAGGAAGTGTAATTGATTTTTTACCAGGAATATTTAAATTTTGATCTAGATCTTTTTCTTGCGTAGGTACGTAAAAATTACTTTGATCAATAATTTCATAACCGAAAATTCTACAAATTTTTATAAAAATTTTTTTTAAAAAACTTTTATTATCAAAATTATTTTGTTTTTTCATATTTTTAAGATTTAGATGTTATAAATGATAATTGATTATCTATAAAATTTTTATCATTTGCATCTAAAGGTTTAATTGGATAATCGCCAGTAAAACAATGATCCGTAAATTGTGGATAGGATGGATTTCTACTTTCATGCCCCATAGCTTTATACAATCCTTCAATAGATAAAAATTTTAAACTTTTTGCATTAACAATTTTTGTCATTTCATCGAGATTATTTTTTGAAGCCAGTAGCTCATTCCTATTTGGAGTATCGACTCCATAATAGTCAGGAAATTTAATAGGAGGCGAAGCAATTCTTAAATGAACTTCTTTTGCTCCAGCTTCATGAAGCATCTTTATAATTTTTACTGATGTTGTACCTCTAACCAAAGAATCATCTATTAAAATTACAGATTTATTTTTTATTAAAGTTTTATTAACATTGTGTTTTAGTTTGACGCCCAAGCTTCTTATTTGTTGTGTAGGTTCAATAAAAGTTCTTCCCACATAATGATTTCTGATAATACCCAATTGTACATTTTTTTTAACTTGTTCAGAATATCCGATGGCAGCAGGAACACCAGAATCAGGCACTGGAATAATTAAATCAGATTCTATATGACACTCTTTAGCTAGCTCCATTCCTAATTTTTTTCGGCATTCATAAAAGCTAGTATTTTTAATAATGCTGTCGGGTCTTGAAAAATAAATATATTCAAATATACAAGGACGTTCTTTTATTTTAGGAAAAGGCTTTACGCTTTCTATTCCATTTTCACCAATAATTACTATCTCACCATTTTCAATTTCACGAATAAATTTAGCTCCAATTATATCAAGTGCACAAGACTCAGAGGCTAAAACATAAGATTTATTTAGCTTACCAATTACAAGAGGACGTATTCCAAAAGGATCTCTAATACCTATTAGTTTATTATTTAAAAGAATTGTTAAAGCATAACCCCCTTGAATTTTAAAAAGTGCATCGATTATTTTATCAATTATTTTTGATCTTTTTGATTTAGCTATTAATTGAACTATGGTTTCCGTGTCAGATGTAGTTTGAAAAATAGAACCATTTTTAACTAATTCTTTTCTCAAATATAGAGCGTTACTTAGATTTCCATTATGTGCAATAGCAATTCCACCAGAATGTAAATCTGCACAGAAAGGCTGAACATTTTTAATTAAATTGTTTCCAGCCGTTGAATATCGATTATGACCAATTGCAGAATTTCCGGGCAATTTATCTAAAATTTTTCCTTTAGTAAAATTATCTCCAACAAGTCCAAGTCTTCTTTCAGCATGAAACTTTTTTTCATCAAAAGTAACAATACCACAAGCTTCCTGTCCTCTATGTTGTAATGAATGTAAACCTAAAGCTGTAAGAGCAGCAGAATCTTTGTTATTAAAAATTCCAAAAACACCGCACTCTTCTTTTAATCGATCCATTTAAATTTTTTCTAATTTTTCCTCGGTTTGGTCGTAGTAATCTTTACTATTTGGAAACTCATCAACCAAAAACTCACTACCTTTATATATTATTTCAAAAGAATAAGTACCATCGGTTTCAATAGGCCAATTTGTATGTGGATAAAACCAATTGAGTAATGAAAATATGCATACACAAATTACATAGCCCTTAAAAATTCCAAAAATTAAACCAAAACTTTTATCAGCTGAACCTAATCCTGAGTATGTAACAGCACTACTAATTGCTTTACCTATATTAATTATAACAAAAAGCGAAACTATATATATAAAAATTCCAAGTCCTATATCTGTAACAAATTTTGATTCTATATATTCTTGTATCCAAGGATTTAATTTTGGAACCAGAATTATTGTTATTACTAGGGCAAGCAGCCACTTTGAAAAAGACAATAGACTCATCATAAATCCTTTTGCGGCACATGTTGCCATTGAATAAATAACAATTAGAAAAACAACAAGATCGAATGCAGAGATACTATTTTGTATAAAATCTATTATGTCAGACATTACCAAAAGGTTTTACTACTAAAATTAGTTTTGGCAAGAGGGTTAAAACTGAGATCATAGCCAAAAGCATTGCTATACCTGTGAATACTCCAAAATAAATTGTAGGTATAAAATTGGATAATACTAATATTGAAAAGCCAAAAACTATTGTTATAGAAGTATTTAAAATTGCTACTCCAACGGTGTTATGACATTTTTCCAGAGTTTCGTTGTAATTTTTAATTTTTTTAAACTCTTCTTTAAACCTGTAAATATAATGAATACTATTATCTACCGCTATACCTATAGTTATAGCAGCAATTGTTATTGTCATCATGTCTAGAGGTATGCCCAGCAAGCCAATAATTCCTAAAATTAAAAAAGCAGCCATAAAATTAGGAACAACGCCTATTAAGGATAAGGTAACATTTCTAAACAAAATTAAAAACATTAATGTAATTCCTGCCATTACAACTCCCAAAGTTAATATTTGTGATTTAAATAGACTCTGTAAAAGATTATTAAAAAGTATAAGAACACCGGCTAATTTAAACTCGTTTTTTTCTAATCCTAGTTTATTTTCTAAATCATAATTAATTTTTTTAATTAATTCATTTCTTCTAAGATCTTCTTTAGAGTCCAAGACTCTTAAACTAATTCTTGCTTCATCATTTTTTATTGAGATATAAGGGTCTATTATCTCTTTTTTAATCGAGTCTGGTATTTTTGTATATAAAACACCCATTTCTAAACCTTGTAATTTTTTACCATCATTCAGATCTTCCGCAACTCTGACCATAGAAGCAAATGATATAACTTTACCCACCGATTCTAAGCTATCCAAATAATCATGAACTTGAGTAATTCTATCTATTTTATTTCTTGTGAACCAATAATTGGCGTCATCTTTTTCTTCATCATCCCAGCTATCAAAATCGTCATCAGTTTTCTCTGTATTTTCTTTGCTTGGAAATTTTATTATCACATCAAGTGGCGTTGTTCCTCCAAGTTTATCATCAATTAATTTCATACCTTTATAAATTTCCGTTTTTTTATCAAAATAATTAATGAAACTATTTTCTACTTCTAGCTTTGTAATACCAAAGACACTAACTACAATAACAGCAGCAGCTGATAAAAAAATAGTCTTAGTGTTTTTTTGAGCAACATTACTTAGGAATGAAGTTATTACTGATTTTTCTTCTTCTCTATATTTTGTATTTTCTTTACTTAAAATATTTAAAATTGCAGGGAGTAAAGTAAAAGTAACTGACAAAGATACTATTAAACCTACTGTCATCATCCACCCAAAATCTATGATGGGTTTAATTTCACTAAATATAAGTGAAAGAAAAGCGCATATAGTTGTAAGCACAGTATAAAGTATTGGCCAAAACATTTTACTTGTGGTCCACAGAATGGCTTCACTGTTTGAAGTATTTGGGTTTTCTTTTTTAAATTGTAAATAACGAACACTCATATGTATATTCATGGCCATTGTTAGAATAAGCATTAGAGCAATAAAATTTGAAGATATAACAGTAACTTTCCAGCCAACTAATCCTAAAAGACCAACCATAATTAAAACTGAAAAAAAACAACTTAAAAGTGGAATAAAAACCCATAACAAGCTTCTAAAAACAAACCAAAGTGTACAAACTATAAAAATAAATACGCCAGCACCAAATACTATTATATCACTTTTTATATACGTCATCATGTCATCTGCTATCATTGGAATCCCTCCTAAATGAATCTTGGCCGTATCTTTATACTTTTCTATAACCATCCTAATTTCATTTATATTTTCATGATTTTTTTGATTATATAATTTTTTGTATTTGTCATATTCTTTAAGAAATTTTTTATATTCTTTTTTATCTTCTGAAGTTAGTTTTTCACTTTCTTTTTTATTTAAAAAATCATTTTTAGTTTTTATAAATTGAGATAACTGTTTATCAGATTTTATGTAAACTAATATTCCGCTTGTTTCCCCATCATTGCTAATTACAAATTCTTTATATATTGGGCTATTAATAATTTCATCGAATCCCCTTTCTTTATCAGCATCTATGCTAGATAAAGTTTTAAAATTTTTAATTCTTTCTGCTAAAGGATCATCGTTATTTTTTAGCAAAGGCACATCCAGGATTGTTATTACGTTATCTGCCCATTTTAAATTTACTAAGTCATTTTTAAGATTAGTAAGGTTTTTAATAGTATTTGGATCTAGTAAATTATTAATTGGTGTATAAGTTAGAACAAGAAAATCTTTTGATCCATATTTGGAATTTACTTCTCGTAAATATTTTAAATCAGGGTCGTTTTCTAAAAGCAAAGTATCTGAAGAAGCATCAAGCTGAAAATTTTTGGAAAAATATCCAAAACTTAATAATAAGATTGTAAGAATTAATAAAGTAAATTTAGGTTTTTCAATTATTGAACTTTTATATATTTTTTCAAACATTGAAGTGTCAAAGTTATTTGTTTTCTAAGTCTTTGAACTTAGTATACATCGCTTCAAATTCAACTTTAACATTTCCTGTTGGCCCGTGTCTTTGTTTACCAATCATTATTTCAGCTAAACTAGATATTTCATTCATTTTTTGCTGCCATTCAGCATGCTCAATTGATCCTAAAGTTGGCTCTTTTCTTTCTAGATAATAAGCTTCTCTATAAACAAACATTACAACATCTGCATCCTGTTCAATTGATCCAGATTCCCTTAAATCTGCTAGTTGTGGTTTTTTATCATCTCTTTGTTCAACGGCACGAGAAAGTTGAGATAAAGCAAGAACAGGTACGTCAAGTTCTTTAGCTAGCGCTTTTAATCCTTGTGTAATTTCTGAAATTTCCTGCACTCTATTATATTCTTGTCGTCCGCTGGATCTCATTAATTGTATATAGTCCACTACTATTAAATCAAGGCCAAACAATCTTTTAATTCTTCTTGATCTATTGCTTATTGCTGCAATAGTAATTGCTGGAGTTTCATCTATATATAAAGGTAGCTCATATATATTTTTTGAAGTTTCAATAAATTGTTCAAATTCTTTTTCTGATACCTTTCCTCTTCTGATGTCATTAGACCTTATTCTTGACTGTTCAGAAAGTATTCTTGTTGAAAGCTGCTCGGAAGACATTTCTAAAGAAAAAAACGCAACGGTAGATTTTGTTCCTTTTTTTTCAATATTTTTTGCAGCATAAAATGCAATATTTGTCGCTAAAGCTGTTTTACCCATCGATGGTCTTCCCGCAATAATAACTAAATCTTGTTTATGTAAACCACCTAATCTGGAATCTAGATCTGTTAATCCAGTTGGAACTCCGACTAAACCTTCTTCATTTTGATATGCGCTTTTGGCCATTTCGATAGTTTGTTTAAGAGCATTTTCAAATTTCATGAAAGATTGATTGAAATGCCCTCTTTCAGCTAAATCGAATAAAGATTTTTCAGTATTTTGAATAATTTCTTCACCAGTAGTATTAGTATCAATGTTATTAGAAGATTCGTGTAAAACTGTTTGTGAAATTTTAATTAACTCTCTTCGAACATGCATTTCCTGAACAATATTAGCATAGTCAATCGCCTGTTTAGCTGAAGTTGAAAATTTAGTAATTTTAATTAAGTATTCTTGTCCACCGAGTTCTTTTAAGCCTTCGTTATTTTCAAAATAGTTTTTAAGAGTAATTGGGTTTGCTAAAAGGCCTTTAGATATTAACTTTTCAATTGTTTCATAAAGTTTTGCATGTATCGGATCAAAGAATTTTTGAGAATCAAGTATAGGTGATATTTCATCATAAATATCATTAGAAACCAATATAGATGCAATAACCGCTTGTTCAGCTTCAATATTGCAAGGCAATTGATGTTCAGTATTTTCAACTATTTTAAAAGGTTTTTGAGCCATACTATTTATTTAAACATTAAATACTAAATAAATAATAAAAAAAACTCGAAAGTTATACACTGAATTTATTTTCTGTGGAAAAAAGATAAAATTAATTTTTTTCTTCCTCTTTTACAACTTCAATATGAATTGTTGCTAAAATTTCTGCGTGTAAATTTATCTTTACATCGTAGAATCCGATTTTATTTATTTCTTTGCTTAAATCAATTTGGGAAGGTTTTATCTCAACTTTATCGCTATTTTCTATAGATTTAGAAATTTCTTTAGGTTTAATTGATCCATACAATTCATCATTATCCTTAGTTCTTTTAGCAAATTTGTATGTTTTTTTGTCGATAATATCATATATTTTCTTTGCGTTTTTTTTCAAAGTGACATTTTTTTCATTAAGTTCAGCTTTTTTTTTGTTAACAAAATCTATATTCAGTTTAGAGGCTTTAAGAGCTTTACCATATTTAATTAGAAAATTTCTTCCATGACCTCTTCTTACTTTTACAACATCACCTACACTTCCAAGATTTTTTATATTTTCAAGTAAAACAACTTCCATGGCAGTCCTTATATTAGCGCAAGCAATCTAGCTCTTTTAATAGATTTAGCCAGTTCTCTCTGTTTTTTAAAAGAAACTGAAGTGACTCGTGAAGGTAGAATTCTTCCACTTTCGGACATATATTTTTTAAGCAACTTAATATTTTTGTAGTTTATATCCGGAGCATCTTTGCCTGATAAAGGACAAGCTCTTGAAAATTTTACATCAGCCTTTTGAAACAAACTCAATTTTGAATGTTTAAAATTTTTTTTTCCTTTTTTAGAATTTTTTCTTCTTTTCATATATAATTAACAACTTCTTTAAGTATCCTTTTTTTCAAAATATTCTTTTTTAAGATCATGCTTTTTTACTTTAACAGTTAAAAATCTTATCAACATTTGATCTATATTTTCTGCTTTTTCTAACTCATCAATCGTTTTTCCTGTACCTTCCAATTTTATATGAAAGTAAAAACCTTTTTTGTTATTATTTATTTTATGAGAAAAGTTTTTTAGTCCCCAATTTTCAGTTTTTAAAACTTTACCGGAGTTTTTATTAATTATTTCTTCGTACTTACTTATTAAGCCTTTCACTTGACTTTCCTGCAAGTCTTGTTTTGCTATCAAAGTATGTTCATAACTATTCATTAATTTTTCCTCATTTAATTCGAAACAATCATCGAACAATCCACCTTTATTATTGATAAAGGCTGAGGTTTTATACTATTAAAATTTTCAATATACAACTACTAAAATTCAATTATATTATAATATATTTTATTATCTTATGCGCGCAATTTTATTTCCTGGTCAAGGTTCACAGTATGTGGGCATGGGTTCAGATTTTTACAAAAAATTTGATATAGTAAAAAAAATTTTTTCTTCTGTAGATGAAACTTTAGGATTTTCACTTTCAAAAATTATATTAGAAGGACCCTTAGAAAAATTACAACTTACACAAAATACTCAACCTGCCATTATGACTGTTGGGGTAAGTATATTTAATGTTATGAATAAGGAGTATGGATTAAATTTAAACCAATCAAATTTTTTTGCTGGACACTCATTGGGAGAATATACGGCGCTCGTTTGTAGCGGATCGTTGACTTTAGAAAATGCTGCATATTTATTAAATGAAAGAGGAAAATTTATGCAAGAAGCTGTTCCTAAGAATCATGGTGCTATGCTAGCTATTCTTGGAATGAAAATAAATGAAGTTGAACAGGAGATTAATTTGTTTCAAAAGGAAGGTGTTTGTGAAATTTCAAATGATAATAGCGATTTACAAATAGTAGTTAGTGGAGAAAAAAAAATTATTGAAAATCTTAATGAAAATTTAAAAAAAAAAAAGAAGAAAGGCATACTGTTGCCTGTGAGTGCTCCTTTTCATTGCTCATTGATGAAAAAAGCAGCGGAGAAAATGAGAGATAAAATAAATAATGTAAACTTTGAAATACCAAAACCTTTAATCATAAGTAATGTAACAGCGAAAGAGGAAAGTGATATAAACAAAATTAAGCCACTATTAGTTGATCAAATTACCTCAAGAGTTAGATGGAGAGAAAGTGTGAATTATATGATAGAAAAAGGAGCAAAAAATTTTATAGAAATAGGCCCTAGCAAAGTACTTTCTGGATTAGTAAAAAAAATAAATAGAAATGTTGAAATTTCAAATATTAACACTATAGAAGATATAAAATGATTAATTTTAATAATAAGAATATTTTAATAACAGGTGCTAGTGGCGGCATAGGAAAACAGCTAGTGAAAAAATTTGTCTCACTAGGTGGAAATGTTCTTGGTAGCGGAACTAAAACAGAAAAATTAGACCTATTAAAAAAAGAACATCCTAATATAAAAGTTAAAAAATTCGATATATCAGACGATACAAGGATAGAGGAATTTATAGATGACGTAACTTTAGAATTAGGTGGATTGGATGTTTTAATAAATAATGCTGGAATAAATTTAGATAATCTTTCTTTAAGAATGAAAGATGATGAATGGAAAAAAGTAATAAATATAAATTTAACATCTACTTTTTTATTATCCAAATATGCAATAAAAAAAATGTTAAAAAATAAGTATGGTAGGATCGTTAATATTACTTCAGTTGTAGGTCATACTGGTAATTTAGGTCAGTCGAACTATTCAGCGTCTAAAGCTGGTATTATTGGAATGTCAAAAAGTCTGGCAATTGAATATGCTAAAAAAAACATAACTGTCAATTGTGTCTCACCCGGGTTTATTGTTTCTGACATGACAATGAATATAGCAGAAAAGGTCAAACTATATTTAACATCAAGAATTCCTATGGGAAAACTTGGAACTGGCGAAGATGTATCAAATTGTGTAGCTTTTCTATCTTCAGCAGAGGCATCATACATAACTGGTGAGACTATTCATGTGAATGGTGGGATGTATATGTCTTGACAAAATTAGTTAATAATTTTATTAGGAAACAATAAATCAAATTAAGGAATTTACAAATGGCAAAAGATGTTGCAGAAAAAGTAAAAAAGATGGTTGCTGATCATCTGGGAGTTGAGGAATCAAAGATCACAGATGAAGCAAATTTTATTGATGATTTAGGTGCGGACAGTTTGGATACAGTAGAACTTGTTATGGCTTTCGAAGAGGAATTTGGTTCAGAAATTTCTGATAGCGAAGCAGAAAAAATCCTTACAGTTGGCGATGCTATAAAATTTATTGAAAGTAAAGCGGCGTAATAAATTTTAGTAAGGCGTTAGGCCTATCAATATTATGGTAACAAAAAAAAAGGGCATGATGTTCGTCTTGTCATCGCCCTCCGGAGCTGGAAAAACTACATTAACAAAAAAGATTGCCGAGAATAATTCAGGATTTGATATATCAATTTCACACACTACAAGAAAACCAAGACCAAACGAAATAGATGGGAAAGATTATCATTTCGTCAGTAAAGAAAAATTTAATACCTTAATTAAGGAAAATAGTTTTTTTGAACATGCAAATATTTTTGATAATTGCTATGGAACACTTAAAAAAACAGTTATTGAATTACTAGATCAAGGAAAAGATGTTTTATTTGATATTGATTGGCAGGGTACCCAACAACTTAAAAAAATTAAAAATCTTTCTATAGTTACAATTTTCATTCTTCCGCCAAATATTAAAGTATTAAAAGACAGGTTATTGAATCGACATCAAGGCCAAGAAAAGCTGATTGAAAATAGAATGAATAAATTTAATGAAGAAGTATCACACTGGAACGAATACAACTATGTAGTCGTTAATGATGATCTCAATATATGTTATAATAAGATAATGGAGATTATATCAGCTGAGAAAAAAGGAACAAAAAAACAACAAGACTTTGAAGGAATTAAAAACAAGATATCAGAATTAACCGAATAATTTTTCATACTCTCTTGCTATTTTATAAAATGTTTCATTACTTAGCTCTTCAGGGCGTTTACTAAGATCTATATTTAAATTTTTTATTACAGTTTTATTTTTATTAAATAATTTGTTAAAGTTCTTATTGATCATTTTTCTTCTATTTGAAAACAAAATTCTAGTTATCTTCTCAAGATTATGTGGGTTTTTTAAATTTAATAAATTAATTTTTTTAGGTTTAAAAGAAAGCAAAGTAGAATTAATTTTAGGCTTAGGATAAAAACAGTTTTTTGAAATATCAAAATGTTTTTGTACTTCTAATCTCCAATTTGATAAAACAGATAATCTACCAAATTCTTTTGTTCTGGTTTTTGCAATGATTCTATCAGCTACTTCTTTTTGAAACATTAGTATTAAAACATCATACCAAGGCGGCCATTTTTTAAGCATTATTAGAGAAGCTAATATTTGTGTAGAAATGTTATATGGAAGGTTACCAAAAACTATTACATTGCTATCTATAAAATTTTCCTTAATTAAATTTAAAAAATCTTTATTAATTATTTTTATATTTTCAGCATCTTTAAATTTTTTTTTTAGAAATAAAGATAATTTTTTATCTTTTTCAATTGCATATATTGTTTTTGGTTTCATCGAAATAATACCCTGGGTTAAATTTCCATAGCCAGCACCTATTTCCATAACAGTTTTATTTTTACTAATATTTCCAATTTTTATTATTTTATTTATTATATTCTTATCAATTAAGAAGTTTTGACCCAGACTTTTTTTAGGAATGTTTAAAAACTTCATTAATTATTTTATATAATTAAAAAATTTAATTGATTCAATTAAGCTTTCTGGATTAGCAATTTTTTTTCCCAATATGTCTTTCCCAGTACCATGATCAGGTGATATTCTCAAAAAAGGAAGACCAAGAGTAATATTTATTGCTTTAAATTTATATAAAGCCTTGAAAGGTGTAAGCACTTGGTCATGATACATCCCAACAATTACATCAAATTTCTTTCTATTATAAACAACAAAACTTGAATCAGTAGATAAGGGTCCCTCTACATTAATTTTTGATTTATATAAATATTTAATAGCTTTACTTATTATTTTTTCCTCCGACTTTTTTGATGGATAGAAATTATGGGGATTTAAACCTAAAATAGCAATTTTAGGTTTTTTATTAAAAAAACTTTTATAAAAAATGTTAATAATTTTTACTTTTTTAACAATTTTATAATAATTTATTTTGCTACTCACCTGACTGAGAGGTATATGTGTAGTAATAGGAGATACTGATAGATTTTTATTGTAAATTAACATTACTTCATTATTTTTTTTATTTACTTTTTTAGATAAAAATTCAGTTATTCCTTGGTATTTATTTTTAAATAAAGTTTCCTTAGAAACGGGGCAGTTTATAAAGCCAGTAATTTTTCTATTTTGAATAAATTTTAAAGCTATATTAAAACATTCAAATATATATTGGTTTGACTTATTTGTGATTTTTTCAAAAGGTTTTTGTTGTTTGTATTTGACATCGTAAACAGGAAGAGCGGATCCTTTTAAATCTTTTAATTTGAAATTTTTATCAATTTTTTTTATTTTAATTTTATATTTTAATTTTTTCATTTGTAAATTTAATAAATGAATACTTCCAATAATAAAAAAAGATTTATGGATATATTTTTTTTTTAATTTCCAACTTTTAAAAATAATCTCCGAAGAAATACTGTTTGGTTCACCAGCAATTATTGCTATAGATTTAATCATTTATTATAAAAATTTATAGAAACAGATCTTCTTACTTTGTCATAATGAGATAAAGAGTGCATATTAAGTATTTTATTCTTTTCTGAATTTACTAATTGATTTTTTATTTGTTCTAAACTCAAATTACTATCAATTTCCCTTTTTTCTCTAATCTTAAATATTAAAATACCTTCAGGCAATATTATCGGTTCTGAAATAGAGCCAACTTGTGTATTTATCAAAACAGATTTAACATTTTCTGAAAGTATGTTTTCATTTACCCACCCTAAATCACCACCTTTTATAGAAGATTCGGATATACTTAAATTTTTTGCAACATTTTCAAACCCTTCAATATCAATTTTATTTTTTAGTTCTTTAATCTCATTATCTAATTTATTTTTTTCAACATTTTTTATTACAATTTCTGAAATCAAGTATTCTTCTAATTTTTTTTTATTTTGAAGTATTTTTAATCTTTCTTCTATTTGATCTGCGTCAACCGTGATTCTATTTTTATATAATTCAAAAATTAAACTATTCCAATGAAGTTCAGTTTTTATTTGATTTTCTATAATGGAAAAATCTAAATTATTAGAGGCGCATATATTTTTTAATGTTTCTATATCAACAAATATATTCCCAGCTAATCTAGCTAATTCTTTTTGAAGTTCTTCGTCACTAAATCTATAAAAATTGTGTCTTTCTATCTCGATTTCTTTAATAGTTCTTTTGATTGTTGATTTTATAGCTACTTCTTGAAGCCTATCTCTTTTTTCATTTGAATAACTTTCATTATTTAAAATCAATATTATTTTAATTTCATTAACAAGATCTGATTGGGTTATAGGCTTATTCCCAATAGTCATAAATAAAGAATCGTTTATCTCAGCATCTGCTTTATCTATGCTTATAAAGAAAACAAAAATTAAAAAAAATATTTTTTTTATTTTAATCACTTTTGAAAAGATGGTGTGTTTACACTAGCAAATGGAACAAACGTGATGGTAAACATTAAAGAATTTTTTGGCTCTAAATCATCAACATCTTGATAAAATTCTCTTCTATAAACTAAACCTGCAGTTAAACAATCAATTCCATATTGGTAACTAATATCATAAAGTTCTGTGCTATCTGTCTTGAAATTCTTTTTGGTACTAAAGCTTAATTTGTTATAGTCATTAAAATTCAAAGTGATTCCTGAACTTGCATAATGTTCTTCTCCTATATGGTTTTGCTGTTCTAGATAGTCTAGGTTAAATTGAACTTTACCAAAATTTAATTCTGTTGAAATTTCATTATAATTAAGATCATTTAAATTATGATCTACAGAAAATTTATAGTCAATTTTGCCTATTTCAGAAAAATTATAATTCATCTCTCCAACCACATCAGACATTTCCTGGTCTAAAGAGCTTTTTGATGGCATATCATTATTTTTCTCATAATTAAAAACCTGTCCTAAAGATAAAGAGAATTTTTCTCTATCAAGGCCGTTAGACATTTTTTCATTAATTTTATAGTCAATTCCTAAAATTGCACTCATTCCTTCTTCAATTTCAGAGGTTTTATTTAAAGAATATAAATTTGTATAATTTAAAGAAACATCTTTATTACTTAAATTTCTCATGTGCCCCGGCGCAAATCTTATCATAAAGTTAGGTGAAAAAAGTTTAGAATAATTAGTACCATCTTTTTTCATAGGTAATGAGGTTTTATAGCCCAACACTCCACTTAATTCATTTACGGTACCTTCATCTTTGTATTCACCAGTTTTTTTGGCTTCATAGTTTGTATTTCTTAACATACCTTCTATTTTGTTTACAAAACCATTTTTGCTAATATAGCTAAAAGGACTCCAAATAAGATCATTAGTTAAGAAGGTTTTATGTTTGTTAGTTTCGTAATTATTATAGAGTGCGTTTGATTTAAAATCTAAAGTTCCAAATTTTTCAGTAAAAAAAGTTTTTCCATACATTACGTTTGGTAAAATATATTCATATCTATCAGACCCTTCTTTGACTCTTAAATTTTCAAAAACACTTGCGTTAATATTCATGTACATATCTGATTTACTGAAACTATATTTTATTTCATTTTCTAAATTAGTATTTTCAGAGTCGACCAAAGCTGTGTTAATATCATGTATTCTAAAATAGGTATCATTTGAAGTTTTTTGAATTTTTACTAATAAATCACTCGAGTAAGATTCATCTTGGCTAAGATCAAAATCAAGATTAGCAAATATATGACTTCTTGACCCGCTTGTTTTTGTTGTAGATGTATTTTTATAACCTTCAGTAAAACTAGTGTCCAAAGTTAATTGTCCTTTTTCAAATGCTTGTCTATATTCATTTAAAAATAATATACTTTCTTTAGCATACATTTTTGGAGTAAAAGTTAGATCTTTGTTATCAGAAATAGCCCAATAATATGGAACAGCTGTACCCGTTCCAACAGTTGTGCTGTTTGAAAAAAATGGAGGCAAAAATCCAGATTGTCTTTTTACTGTTGGATCGGGATGAAAAAATTTAGGAAAATAAAATATTGGAATATCATAAACTTTTAATGTTGCATTATTATAATAAATAGTTTTTTTGATTTTATCATGAGTTATTTTTTTTGCTTTTAATAACCATGGGGGACACTTATCTTTTCTAATTTTACATACAGTAAAAACTCCTTTTGATAAATCTATTTTGTCTTTTGTCATATAAATGTGATTAGCAACAAATCGTGGATCACTTTCTTTGCTTACGCCAAAACTTTCTTGATCCAAAGTCACACTAATATCAGAACCAATCATTTCTTTTTTTTTTATGTCTACGTGCAGTTCTTTAAATAGATATTTGTTTTTATTAACATCAATAATTTTAATTTTACCAACAGAAGAAAAAAGATTATCATTAATCTGATATTGAAACATATCTGTTTCGACAATATTTCCATCGTTATCAGTAAGAGTCGAACTTTCGTTTGAGCTTAAAATTTTTTTATTTGTATTATATCTAATATTTTTAGCTTTAAGTTTGTAACCTTCTTTTAATATTAATTCTGTATATTCATGAGTAATAATTAATTCATTAATTTTATCATATGAAGCTCTATCGGTTAATAATATATTTCCTTCAATGTCTGAAATTTTTACATTTCCCACAGCTTTTAAAAATTCTTTTGATTTTTCATAAGTAATTTTATCAGCCCTAATAATCTTTCCTTCAGAATCTACAGCTTCAACTGATCCTTTTCCTATTAAAGTTTCATTTTCTTTGTCTACTAAAATTTCTTTTGCGGTTATGTCAAATTCATCCGCAATCAGATTGGAATTAAACATAAATAAACTTAATAAAATTATAAATAATATGTTTTTTCTATTTTTGATTGGCATAGATCATTCCTACAACGCTAAAAATGAATATAATTAAGATCGGCATCCAAACGGCAACTTCTACTGCTAATTTTTCTGTTTTCCCCAAAGCTGATGAAAAGTCATTAAAAAAGTAAATTAATACACATGTAATTATTCCAAAAAACACATATTTAAAGGTATTTTCTTTCTGACTTGTCCCCAAAGTAAATACGCCGCTTAATAAGACCATAGCTAAAAGAAAAAAAGGGAAAGCAAAAGATTTATGAAGTTTTGTTTCCATCTGTTTTGTTGAATAGCCTCTTTCCTCAAGAAGCTTTATTTCATTTCCAATGTTCCAAAATGAGACAGTTTCTAAATTTGAATAAAGGCTCTTAATTTTATCCAAATCATATATACTCGTATAGGAAATGTTCTTTACATTTTTTGATAAAATTTTTCCTTTATCATCAATTATTCTTACATTTTTTAATATCCAATTTAAGGAAGATATATTGGCAGATTCAGCTTCAATTCTTCTATCAAAATTATTATTTTTATCAAACTGATAGATTGTAATATTCATTAAATTTTCACCCATTAAATTTTCTGATCTTATAATATTATTTTTTTGAGAATCTTTTTCTTTAATCCATATTCCATTCTTAGTAATTGCAGCAAGGTAGTCTTTATCTCTCTCATAACTTCCTTTAATTGTTTCATATTTTTTTACCAAAACAGAAGTAATTGGATTGATCGAGGTTATAAATAAAATTCCAATAAGAACAGCTATTATGCTAGGAATTATAATTACAGATAAATTTGACATTCCGGAAATTTTCATAGCTGTCACTTCGTCACTTTTTTTAATTTTTCTAAAAAACCATATTCCAGATATCAAAAGTATAAATGGCAACATATTATATAACAAACTAGGAACAATAATTGAGGACAAGAGTATAGGAATATAAATTCCAACATCTATATCTTTAAAAAAATTTATTTCTTCAAACAAATTCATAATAAAACCTAAACCAAAAAAAACTAAAATCGTATTGATAGTAACTTTGATAAATTCTTTAGATAGATATTTATTTATTACAAAAGATCTGATCATTATGTTTAGCTCATGTTTTCATATTTAAATTTTCTAATTAAAAAAAAGTAAAATAAAGGAATTGAGATTAAAGGTAACAAATAATAAATACCCGTATGTGTCCAAGAAATACCTGAGTATCTAACTATAATTTCAGCAAGAGCAAGAAGAACAAAACTGATAGCTCCATAAATATATGTGTTGTAAACGTAAATTTTTTGATCTCTTCTCGATGCAAGCAAGAAGGAACATATTAAAGAAATTACAGGAATATAGAGAGGCATACCAAATCTCTTATTAAATTCTATTTTAATATCCATTAAAGATTTTTTATTTTGTTGGCAGTTATGGGCAGATGTATCTCTAGTAGTTATACAATTTAAAATACTTAATGTAGAAGTTTCTTGTATTTTTGGTTCGGAAATACTTTTAGTTGAAATTCCTTCTAGATTTAAAACAGTTTTTTCAAATTTTACAACACTTACATCACCATCTGCATTTAGTTTTTGAATATTACCATTATATAATATTAAATTTTTTTCATCTTCACTCATTCTTCCACTTTTAGCAAAGATTGTAGAAGACTCTGCTCCTATTTTTGATAAAGCCGACCCTTCATCTCTTATAAAAATGTTGTAATACTGTTGATCCGGACTTTTGTCATCAACAAATATAGTAAGACCTTCGACAGTATCATTAAATTGTTTTTCTTTTAATAGAGAAGGAACAAATTGTAATTCTGAATTTTTTATTATACTTCTTGATAAATTTAATAATGTAGGGTTTATTACACTAGTAAATATAAGCTGGAAAAACATTATTATTAAAGAAATTCTAAATATTAAATTTACAATATAAATTTTATTTAAGCCGGAAGTCCAAATAGCTATTATTTCGTTATCTTTCTCTAATTTTGTAATTGTTAAAACTAAGGCCACAAGAAAGCAAAAGGGAACTAATTTTGTAAGAACTTTAGATAAAGTTAAAATAGAGAAAAGAAAGAAGGTTCTAAATGCATGGCCGTCTTCAGTTACCAGATCAAGGAAATTTACAGATTGAATTGTCCAAACTATTACAGATAAAGCACACAGGGATACTAAAAAATATCTTAAATATTCATAAAAAATATATTTGTAAATTGTATTTTTCATTGTAAAAGTTGTATATATAGTTAATAAATCAACTTTGAATAGAATTCAATTTATACGTTAAAAGAAAGGAAAAATGTTAAGTTTTGCCAGCAGTTTGAGTCCAGATAGTGAGGCTTTTGCTATATTTGTCAATGACAAATTTGATTTTAAGGACAGAAAAAATGTTTTGTCTAAAGAAGTTAGTAAAAAAATAAACTCATATCTCAGTACTCTAAAAGACAAAAAAAGCGAAGAAGAAATAAGTTCTTTTGATATTTCAGGTAAACAGAAATGTTTTATAATAAAAGTCAAAAAAAAGTACGAGACCTATTATCCTGAAGAAAAAGGAGGGGTTTTTTACTCCTATTTAAAAAATTTTAAAAGTATTAAAAAAATTGATATCTATATCGACAGTTTAGATTTTGAAAAGGAAGAAATAGTTAATTTTTCTTCAGAATTTATTTTTGGATATTCCTTAAAAAGTTATACTTTTGATATATATAAAACTTTAGATAAAAAAAATTCTAAGAAAAATATAATTTATAAAATAATTACATCTCATAAAGAAAAAATTGAAAAAAAATATAAATATAATGAAGCAATAAAATCAGGAGTATTTCTAACTAGAGATTTAGTTTCAGAGCCTGGAAATATTTTACATCCAGACGAATATGCAAAAAGATTAATTAAATTAAAAAAATATGGATTAAAAATAACTGTATACAATGAAAAAAAATTAAAAAAATTAGGGTGCAATGCTTTAGTAGGAGTAGGACAGGGAAGCATAAGAGGTTCATATCTTGTAACCATTGAATGGAATGGAAATAAATCTAAATCATCACCGCTAGCGTTTGTAGGTAAAGGTGTTTGTTTTGATACTGGAGGCATATCTTTAAAACCTGCAAGATTTATGGAAGATATGACATATGATATGGCGGGCTCGGCAGTTGTAGTAGGATTGATGAAAAATTTTGCATTGAGAAAAGCAAAAATAAATGCAGTTGGTGTTGTTGGATTAGTTGAAAATATGCCAGGTGGAAACGCTCAAAGGCCTGGCGATATTGTAAAATCTTATAGTGGAAAAACTATAGAAGTATTAAATACAGATGCCGAAGGAAGATTGGTATTGGCAGATGCTATAAGTTTTACAGAGAAAAAATTTAAACCTAATTTGATTATTGATTTGGCAACTTTAACAGGTGCTATAATTGTTTGTTTGGGTTCCGAGTATGCGGGACTTTTCTCAAATGATGATAAACTATCAAAGCAAATTTTTGATGCCGGAAATAAAGTTGATGAAAAAGTATGGAGGTTACCATTGCATAAGAACTTTGATAAACTTATGAACTCCAAAACTGCAGATATGCAAAATATAAATTATGTAGGTGGTGCCGGCTCAATTACAGCAGCTCAATTTTTACAAAGATTTATTATTAATAAAACATCTTGGGCTCATCTTGATATAGCTGGAATGGCATTTTCAAAATATGGAGGCTCTTTAAATCCAGGAGGCGCAACCGGGTTTGGAGTAAGACTACTAAATAAATTTGTAGAAGATAATTATGAGTAGTTTAGAGCAAACTCTTTCAATAATTAAACCTGATGCTGTAGAAAGAAACTTAGACAATAAAATAAAATCTTTTTTTGAAAAAAATAACCTAAAAATTTTAAAAAGTAAAAAAGTTAAAATTTCTAAAGAAGAAGCCTCTGAATTTTATAAAGTACACCAAACAAAACCATTTTATAATGAACTATGTAATTATTTATCATCTGGACCAATAGTCGTTATGATTCTTGAAGGAGAAAATGCAGTATCGAAAAATAGAGAATTAATGGGGGCTACGGACCCATTGAAAGCTGAAGAAGGAACATTAAGAAAAATGTATGGTATTTCTATTGATAAAAATTCAGTTCACGGCTCCGATAGTATTGAAAATAGTAGAATAGAAATAGATTTTTTCTTTAAATAAAATTACCTGAATATTGATATTATTGACTGAGGATAGAGTTTGTGTTCCTGAAGTAATATTTTTCTTTGCAGAGATTTTTCAGTATCATTTTTATTTATTAAAACTTTTTTTTGTAAGATAATTTTACCCGAGTCTAATTTTGGAGTAACGAAATGAACTGTGCAGCCAGAATATTTTTCTTTGTTTTTTAATACTCTTTTATAGGTATTTAGGCCCTTATACTTTGGAAGCAAGGAAGGGTGTATATTAATAATTTTGTAACCAAAAGATTTTATAAAATTGCTAGATAATTTCTTCATGAATCCCGCCAAGCATAAAAATTTAATTTTTCTTTTCTTTATTTCAAATAAAGAATTTCTTTCAAATATTTTTTTATTTTTAGAAGAAAAAAATTTATAGGGAATAGAGTATTTTTTAGCTAATTTAATACCCCTTGCATTTATGTTATTTGATATAATTAATTTAATTTTAATTGGAAAAATATAATCACGTGAGCTTTTAATTATAGATTCTAGATTTGATCCTGTGCCAGATATAAAAACACAAGTTTTTATTTTTTCTACCATTGTAATTTTCCAATAGTTCTAATTTTTTTACTGCCCTTAGATACAAAACCAATTTCGTATGGTTGATATTCTCTATTAAACATTTTTTTTACTCTATTTACTTTTTTTTTATCTACAATCAAACAAAATCCTACGCCACAATTAAATGTTTTGAGCATTTCTGAATCTTTTATATTATTTTTTTTTAACCATTTAAAAATATTTTTTGTTCTAATTTTAGATAAATCGACATTTAAGCAAAATTTATTTGGAACAACTCTAATTAAATTATCTAACAATCCACCCCCAGTAATGTTGGCACAACCATTTATTAATTTTTTATTATTAATATTATTTAATTCCTTCACATAAATTTTTGTAGGTTTCAACAATTCCTTTTTAATGGAAGAATGTAATTTTGAGTTTTTTTTATTTTTTAAAATATGTCTTACCAAAGAATAACCGTTTGAATGAATTCCCGACGAAGGTATAGCTAAAATGGAATTATTTAATTTAATTTTATTTTTAGTTAATAATTTTTTTTTCTCCACCAAACCAACTGCAAATCCAGCTAAATCAAACTTATTTTTTTCATATGTTCCTGGCATCTCAGCAGTTTCTCCTCCAAGTAAAGCGCAATCAGCAAGTTTACAACCAGCGACAATCCCATCTAAAATTTTTTTTACTTTTTTTATTTTAAGTTTATTAATTGCAATATAATCTAAAAAAAAAATTGGTTTTGCGCCCTGAACTAATAGATCATTAACACACATTGCGACCAAATCTATTCCTATGGTATTATATTTCTTAAATTGATTTGCTATTTCTATTTTAGTACCAACCCCATCTGTTGATGAGACTATAATAGGATTTTTCATTTTTTCTTGTGACAAATTAAAAATTGATCCAAAACTACCTATATTTTGAAAAGATTTAGACTCAGTATTTTTTTTGTAAGTTTTTCTTGATATTTTGGATATGTAATTTACTAACTTATCTGCGGTTGCCATATTAACACCGCTTTTTTTATAAGTATTATAGGTACTTCTCATGAAAAATTATTTTTTAGTAAAATATTTAATTATTATTTTAACGACATTTATATTTCTATTTATCTCATTTACAAAAAGTTTTGGAGAAGAAAATGTATTTACTATAAACAATGTTAAAGTCAAAGGTGCAATAGACGTAAATTTTACAAGAGAAAAATATCTAAATAGAGCTTTTTTAAATTCTTATGAAATACTTATGAACAAGATTCTACTTACAAGGGATTTAAAAAATGTAAAAAATATAAAATTAAATGAGATAAAAAATTTAATTAGCAGCTTTCAAATTATAGAAGAGAGCTATCGAGAAAATATTTATAGAGCTAATATAAAAATTTCATACAATGAAGATAGGATTAAAAATTTTTTAGGACAAAAAAATATATCATTTTCATTACCAGAAAATATTTCTGCAGTTTTTTTTCCAATATTTTATATTAATGATGAAATTCAAAGTTTCGATGAAAGTTTTTTCTATATGGAGTGGAATGAAGTAAAAATTAAAAATGAACTAATCAATTTCATACTTCCTATAGAAGATTTGGATGATATTTCTAAAATAACAAAAATGAAAAATAATATTGAAGACCTAGATGTTGACTCTTTAGTCTCCAAGTATAATGAAAAAAATTATGCATTTGCATTAATGAACTATGAAAATAAAAAATTAAATATTTATCTTAAAACAAATTTTAATAATAATAAGACAAGTAAAAACTTTTTATACGATATACAAAACATAAAGGATAAGGCATTGCTGAATTCTATTTTAAAAGAAATGAAGATACAAATAACTGATCTTTGGAAAGAGCAAAATGTTATTAATCTTTTAATGCCTCTGTCAATAAACATAAAATTCCAACATTCAAAATTAGAAGATTTAGATAAACTAAGAAATACTTTTTACAAAATAGGCATAATTGACAATTATAATTTAGAAGAATTTAATGTTAATAATTCTATTTTTAAAATATATTATTATGGCAATCCAAAAAAATTAAGATCTGAATTATCAAAATTTGGATATATGTTGATGAATAATCAGGGAGTTTGGCATTTAATTCTAAATGAATGATCAATTAATTTTAAAATTTCCATCTCAAAAAGCTTACAAAAGGGAAGATTATTATGTTTCGTCTAGTAATCAAGAGGCTTATGATTTTATAAACAGCTGGCCAAGATGGATCAAAAGAATTGTTAATATTTTTGGACCATCTGGATCAGGAAAATCACATTTATCATTTATTCTAAAAAATAAAACGTCCTGTTTACAAATTAATTCTAAAGAATTAAATGAAAAAGTTTTTTTGAAATTTAAAACTAAAGAGGCTTTAATAATTGAAAATTTAAATGAAAAAATTTCTGAAAAATTATTATTTTCTTTATGGAATGTAGCTTTACAAGATAACAAATATCTTATGATAACTTCAAAAAAACCAATTAATTCTTATCCATTTAAATTAAAAGATTTAGCCTCAAGAGTTAAAAGTACTTTATCGATTGGTATTAACCTACCTAGTGATGATTTAATTAGCGTGATTATAGCAAAAAATTTTTCAGATAAGCAAATTAAGGTTGAAAAAAAGCACATTGACTACATCATTAAAAGAATTGACAGATCTTATGAAAAAATATCTCAATTTATTTTAACTTTAGACAAATATTCTTTAAAAAAAGGAACCCCTTTTAGCTTAAAATTGATTAAAGAAGTGTTAAAAATGATATAAATTTTTAAAAAGGAATCACTTTGCATAAATATAGAACTCACACCTGCTCAGAAGTTACAAAAAAAAATTCTGGAACTGAAGTTAAGCTTTCTGGATGGATCCATAGAAAAAGAGATCATGGTAATCTTCTTTTTTTTGATTTAAGAGATCATTTTGGATTAACTCAATGCGTGATAGAAAATAGTAATAATTTTTTTAAAATAGTAGAAAAAATAAAACCAGAGTCAGTGGTTTGCATTATTGGTAGAGTTGTTAATAGATCTGCTGAGACAATTAATAAAGATTTATTTACAGGTGAAGTTGAAATTAAAGTTTCATCATTTGAAGTTTTATCTGAGTCCAATGAATTGCCAATGCCAGTTTTTGGTGAACAAGATTATCCTGAAGAAACCAGATTAAAATATAGATTCATAGATTTACGAAGAAAAGAAATGCATGAAAATATTATTTTAAGGTCAAATGTAATTTCTTTTATAAGAAATAAAATGATAGATGATGGTTTTCTTGAGTTTCAAACACCTATATTAACAGCTTCAAGTCCAGAAGGAGCTAGAGATTTTTTGGTTCCTAGCAGAATGCACCCTGGAAAATTTTACGCTCTACCCCAAGCTCCACAACAATTTAAACAAATGGTCATGATTTCTGGTTTTGATAAATATTTTCAAATAGCACCATGTTTTAGAGATGAAGATGGTCGAGCAGACAGAAGTCCAGGAGAACATTATCAATTGGATATAGAGATGTCATTTGTGGAACAAGAAGATATATTTAAAGCGGTAGAACCTATTTTTTTTGAAACTTTTACAAAATTTGGAAAAGGAAAAACTGTATCAAAAACTCCTTTTAGAAAAATTACACATAAAGATTCAATGTTAAAATATGGAACTGACAAACCTGATTTAAGAAATCCATTGGAAATATTTGATGTAACAGAAATAATAAAAAGAGAAGATGTGAAATTAGATATTTTTAAAAAAATAGTTAATAAAGGAGGTGTTGTAAGAGCAATACCTGCGCCAAATACATCTTCCAAACCCAGAAGTTTTTTTGATGGATATAATGATTGGGCGAAGGAAGAGGGAGCAAAAGGTCTAGGTTATATATTGCTAGAAAAAAATAAAGATAAGTTGATTGGAAAGGGTCCTATAGGAAAGTTCTTCTCTGAAGAAGCAATAAATCATTTAGCAAAACTTTGTAATTTGAAAGCTAATGACGCAGTATTTTTTTCGTCAGATAAATTAAAAGAGGCAGAAAAAATTTCTGGTATGGTGAGACAAAAATTAGGAAAGGATCTCAATCTAATTAGTGATAAAAAATTTGAATTTTGCTGGATTACTGATTTTCCAATGTATCATTATGATGAAAATGAAAAAAAAATTGACTTTAGTCATAACCCATTTTCGATGCCTCAAGTCAATTTAAATGATTTTGATAAAGCTGACCCTTTATCTATACTTGCTTATCAATACGATTTGGTATGCAACGGCTACGAAATATCATCTGGTGCCATAAGAAATCATTTACCAGATTTAATGTATAAAGTTTTTTCTAAAGTTGGATATTCAAAAGAAGATGTAAATAAAAAATTTGAAGGGATGATCAAAGCACTTTCATATGGTGCTCCTCCACACGGAGGAATGGCTCCAGGAATTGATAGAATTGTTATGTTATTAGCTGGAAAAAATAATATTCGAGAAATTACATTATTTCCAATGAATCAAAATGCTCAAGATTTATTAATGGGAGCTCCATCAAAGCCAACTGAAAATCAGCTTAAAGAACTGAATATTAAAATTTCAGAAAAAAAGAAATAAAGAATAATTATTTATTACTTTTTAAATTAATTCTAACATTACTAAGGTCAACTAATTTATCTTTGTAGTTGCTTCTAACAAAACCCTTACTAGTAATATCTTTTACTAATTTTAAAAACGTATCTTCTGCATTTTCTCCTATTATCCTATCATTATCAGTTTTATTAATAGAAGGAGTGTGAGCCAAATCTTCTCTTCCTAGATACGAAATAGCTAATTCTCTAAAAATGTAGTCAAGAATTGATGAAGCATTTAGTATTCTATCATTTCCTCTAATTTCTCCAGAAGGTTCGAATTTAGTTTCTATAAAAGCATCAACAAATTCGTCCAAAGGTACGCCGTATTGGAGACCTAAAGAAATAGCTATTGCAAAATTATTCATTAGTGCTTTTACTAATTCACCTTCTTTGTTCATGTCGATAAAAATTTCACCAACTTTTCCATCGTCGTATTCTCCTGTATGTAGGTAAATTTTATGATCACCAATACTAACTTTTTGTATATAACCTTTTCTTCTATCAGGCATTTTAGATCTATTATTATTTATTTTAATACGTTTTGGTATATTTAAATTAGTGTTTTCTATTTTATTAGAAACTTTCGAATCATCTGCAGTAGAAATTTTTTCATTAATAAGAGAAGAAATTTCTGAAACATTTTTAACATTTAGAGTGTTTGATGAATCTTTGTATTTATCATATTTATCTGAAGTTTTTGTTTTTCTATTATTTAATCTAACATCAATAATTTGGACTTCACCATCTTTTCTGTTCTCTAATTCTGCTAGTTTTTTCTCATTTAGTTCATCAAGTTTATGAACAATTTTAAAAGCACAGGTATAAAAAGTTTCAACTATATACTTCGACATATCTTAATTTGACCTCCAATTTTAGATTATTTTTGTATAATGGCGCATTAATATGATATACAGCAAATATATTTGGAGTCTAATAAATTATTTACAATTTTTAATTGTGTGGATTTTAAAATTCAAATAAATTGACCACTAAAAAAAATATATTATGAGCTTTTTAAAACAAATATTCACCTGGTGGCACAAACAAACTTTAGGAACTTTTATTTATACTTTATTTGCTGGAAAATTTGTTGGTATGGATGAATTTGGAAATAAGTATTATTCTAGTTCTAAAGGAAAAAGATGGGTAATCTATAAAAATTATGTCGAATCATCAAAAATTCCTGCAGAATGGCATTCTTGGATCCATTTTTTAAAATCTAATAAACCTTCTTCTGAAATAAAAAAATTTACTTGGCAAAAAAAACACAAAGAAAATCTGACAGGTACAAGTGAAGCATATAAACCAGAAGGCTCTTTAATTAATAATTCTAAGAAAAATTTAAAAAAATATGAAACTTGGAAATAATAAATTATATTTTTCTATATTCATTTTTTTTTTCATATACAGTTCCAATACTTTAGCTATAGATAAAATTGAATCTGTTCCTTTAATAAATTTAGAGGAATTGTCACCTACATTTGAGGAAGAGAAAGATGAATTAGAGAAAATTGATGATCAAAATAATAGTTTGAATATTATAGAAAATACAACCGAAGAAAAAATAATCAAAAAAAATGATAAAATTTATATTAATATAAAGGCTTTAGATAAAGTAACTGCTAAAACCTCAGACATTAGACTGGCTATAGGAGAAAAAAAATTTTTTGGATCATTAGAAATCAAAGGTCTTAAATGCCAACTTTCTGAGGATAGTGAATTTATAGATACGGTTGCTTATCTACAAGTAAAAGATTTAGCATCTAAAGACAACAATCAAGTCTTCTTATTTAATGGTTGGACTTTTGCTTCAAGCCCAACCTTACAATCGATAGATCATCCAATCTATGATTTATGGATTACAAGCTGCGAAAATATTTAATAAAAATTTTCCTTAGCTAGCCAATTAACATCAAAGTCAGAGTTAATAAATTTTTTATGAGAAAGTATTTTTTTGTGTAAATCTATTGTTGTTGTAATACCTTCTATTACAAATTCACTCAAAGATCTTTGCAACCTTTGTATAGCTTCTTCCCTATCTCTTCCTTGACATATAAGTTTGCATATCAAACTGTCGTAGTATGGAGTAATTTTACAACCTTGAAATATTGCTCCATCTACTCTTGTCCTAAAACCCGAAGGTTGATGGCAAACATTAATAGTTCCAGGGCTGGGTTGGAAATTTTTGCTTGGATCTTCTGCGTTTATTCTGCACTCAATAACATGACCCCGAAAAGTTATATCTGATTGCTTTAGAGATGTTTTTCCTTTTGAAGCAATTTTTATTTGTTCTTTAACAATATCTATACCTCCTCTAATTTCTGAAACTGGGTGTTCTACTTGAATTCTAGTGTTCATTTCAAGAAAATAAAATTTTCCTTTGTCGTATATAAATTCTACTGTTCCTGCTCCTTCATAATTAAGTTTACTAACCATTTTTACAGTTTTATTTAATAGATCTTCTCTTGTTTTTTCATCCAAAACTGGACTTGGTGATTCCTCTATTAATTTTTGGTGTTTTCTTTGAACGCTGCAATCTCTTTCGCCCATGTGCAAAGTTGTTTTTTTGTCTGATAAAATTTGAACTTCAATATGTCTAGGTTTTTCAAAATATTTTTCAATATAAACTTCATCATTTAAAAAATATTTCATCGCCTCTTGTTTAGCTAGCGAGAGTAAACTACCTAGTTCATTTTCATTTTTAACAAGTTTCATTCCTTTACCACCTCCACCAGCCGATGCTTTAATTAAGACTGGATATCCAATCTTTGATGATATTTTTTTTGCCTCTTCTAAAGATTTAATATTGCTCTCAGATCCTACAATAACAGGAAGACCAAGTTTTTTTGCAGTTCTTTTGGCTTCAATTTTATCTCCCATTTTTTTCATTATTTCGGCACTAGGTCCTATAAATTTAATTTTGCTATTTGTAACAATTTCGGCAAAATGATAATTTTCTGATAAAAATCCATAACCTGGATGAATAGCATCTGCTCCAGTCACATCTGCTGCAGACATAATTGCTCCTACATTTAAATAACTGTTTTGAGGCTTATGTGAACCTACACATATACTTTCATCTGCCAATCTTACATGCATCGAATCTGAGTCAACATCTGAATGAATTGCTACTGAAGGAATCTTTAATTCTTTACAAGCTCTAATTATTCGGACCGCAATTTCACCACGGTTAGCAACTAAAATTTTTTTAAACGTCATTTTACAGAAATAAGTGGTTGTCCAAATTCAACAGGCTCACCATCTTTTACTAAGATTTTACTAACAGTCCCTTCATGTGTTGATGGTACATGATTCATTGTTTTCATAGCTTCAACAATCATTATAGTCTGTCCTTTTTTCACTTTTTGTCCTACATCTATAAATTTTTTGGCACCAGGTTCAGGAGCAAGATATGCAGTACCAACTAATGGAGAGGTAACCTGAGATCCATTACTTTCATTTATTGCTTGCTTACTTTTTATTTCAGTAGATATGAAGTTTTGACTTTTTGTAGATCGAGAAACTTTAACTTTTGTGCTACCTTCACCGTATTCAATTTCACTTAAATTGAATTCTTTTAAATAACTTACAAGCTCTTCAATAATTTTTTTGTTAATTTTCATTTTATTTATTAAAAATTTCTTTCATAGAATCTAAGGCCATAATATATCCTTTTACACCAAATCCACAAATAATTCCTTTTGCAGCCTTGCTTATTAAAGATTTTTTTCTAAATTCCTCACGATTATAAATATTTGTTATATGAACCTCTATTGTGGGCAATTTAACTGCCAAAAGAGCATCTAAAATTGCTACTGAAGTATGAGTATAACCTGCAGCATTTATAATAATACCATCAAAGCTTCCTTTGGCCTTTTGTACCATCGTAACAATTTCTCCCTCAATGTTGGATTGAGTAAAGTTTATTTCAACATCGATTAATTTAGCGTGTGATTCACAATTTTTTTTAACTTCCTCTAGAGTAGTCTTTCCATATTTCGATTCTTCTCTTTCACCAAGAAGATTTAAATTAGGACCATTTATTATTAGTATTTTTTTTGTCATGTAAATAAGTTAAAATAATTCTAATGAATAACTTAAATGTGGCAAAAATACAATTAAATGGCGCTCCTTATGAAATAAATAATGGCTCCAATTTAAATGAACTATTAAATAAGCTAAAAATTGAAAAAAACAAGGTAGCTATAGAAGTAAATGGAGAAATTATTGAGAAAAAAAAATATATAAATTTAGTTTTAAAAAAAGATGATAAAGTAGAAATTGTTCATTTTATAGGAGGTGGATAATTTAAATGGAAGACCTTTTTACGATAGCTAACAAAAATTATAAATCGCGTTTAATTGTAGGCACTGGTAAATATAAAAATTTTGAAGAGACTGCAAATGCAGTCAATGCATCTGGAGCTGATATTGTTACGGTAGCTGTGCGAAGGGTAAATATTTTAGACAAAGGTCAGCCACTATTAATGGATTATTTGGATCCTAAATCAATTACATATCTTCCAAATACTGCAGGATGTTATTCATCAGAGGAAGCGCTAAGAACATTAAGACTTGCTAGAGAAATGGGCGGTTGGCGTTTAGTGAAATTAGAAGTCTTAGGAGATAAAAAAACTTTGTATCCAAATATGATTGAAACAATTAAATCTACAGAAATTTTGGTAAAGGAAGGTTTCGAAGTTATGGCTTACTGTACCGACGATCCAATATTATCTAAAAAAATAGAAGACGCAGGTGCGTGTGCTATTATGCCTTTAGGATCTCCCATCGGTTCAGGTTTAGGAATACAAAACAAAATTAATATAAAATTAATTAAAGAACAATCTTCAGTGCCGGTTATTGTTGATGCAGGAGTTGGAACAGCTTCAGACGCAACAATTGCAATGGAATTAGGCTGTGATGGTGTTTTAATTAATACTGCAATTGCAGAAGCAAAAAATCCAGTTATGATGGCAGAGTCCATGAAATATGCAGTTATAGCAGGAAGAAAAGCTTTTAGGGCGGTCAGAATGAAAAAGCGCGGCTATGCAAATCCTTCTTCACCGCAAGATAATTTAATTTAACTTTAAAATTAATAATTTATTACTTTTTTATTTTGAGGGTTATTTTTTTTAGATTTTGAATAATATTTAAATTTCCCTCTAGGTTTAAATTTTTTGTTATTTTTTTTATGTCTGAAGTTTTGTTTACCAAAATATTTATTTGGGTTGTTATATTTGCTTGATGAAATATGTTCAATGTTTTCAACTTTTTTTATAATTTTTTTGTTTTTATTTAGCAAATCTATTTTATATTCAGGAATACCAAGTTTTTCGTCTGCTATTATATCAAATTCTAACTTATACTTTTTCTTAAAATGATTTATTTCTTTTGCTAAATTAGTATCTATATAAGCTTTTACTTTAGAAGGAACATTAACATTCACAATTTTTGCTTTATTTGAAAAGGCTAGTTCTTCACCTTTTTTTATAACTTTTAATGAAAAGGAATCTACTGAAAGAACCATATTCCATTTAACAGAACTTTCTCTTAATCTCTGTCTTGTCATTTCAAGTAAACCAAAATTTCCTATTCTGCCAAATTGCATTCTGGCTCTATCATCTTTTAATTTTTCTCTTAATTTTCTTTCAACAGTTCTTCTATTGTGGAATGAAAACATATCAATAAAATCAATTACAATTAATCCAGAAAGATCTCTTATTTTAATTTGTCTAGAAATTTCTTCAGCTGCTTCTAAATTAGTTTTTAGAGCAGTTTTTTCTATATTTGATTCTTTTATTGATTGTCCAGAGTTTACATCTATAGATACTAAAGCCTCAGTTGGATTAATGACTATATAGCCACCAGATTCTAATTTTATAGTTGCTTCAAATATACGGTTTAAATTTTTTTCTATCCCCGCATCATGAAATAGAGGAATCTTCCCTCTATATTTTTTTATTTTTTTTACATTTTCAGGCATCAAAAATTTCATAAAATTTTTAGCTTTTTGATAACCTTCATTTCCATCTACGATTACATTATTTGTGTTATGATCATACATGTCTCTTATTGCTCTTTTTATGATATCTCCTTCTTCATAAACTAAGCTCGGAGCAATAGACATAATTGTTTTATTTTTAATTTCTTCCCAGGTTTTAATAGTGTTAAGTATATCTTTGTTCAGTTCATTTTTTGTTTTATTTAAACCAGCAGTTCTAACTATCAGTCCCATGGTAGCTGGAATATCTATTTCTTGAAGAATATTTCTAATTTTTTTTCTGTCATCAGAATTAACTATTTTGCGAGAAATTCCTCCCCCTTTTGGCGTGTTAGGCATTAGAACACTATATTTTCCAGCTAAAGATATAAAAGTTGTTAATGCTGCACCTTTTTGACCTCTTTCATCCTTAAGAACTTGCACTAAAATTATTTGTTCAGGTTTAATTACTTCCTGTATTTTATATCTTCTAATGCCATATCTTTTTTTAAGTTCATTAAACTGATCATTTCTATCAGTTCTTAAATTTTCTATTTTATTTTTTTCGTTTATAGAATTATTTTCTTCCTGGCTGGTGTTTGATTCAGAAGTTTTATCTTGTTCTTGATTTTTTTCCTCATCTTCAACATTTTTACTTTTTTCTTTAAGTTGTAATCTTAAATTTTCTTCATCTTTTTTAAGTTTATCCTTATCATCATGTGGTATCTGATAATAATCTGACTGAATATCATTAAAAGCTAAAAAACCATGTCTTTGCTTACCATAGTTTATAAAAGCAGCCTGCAAAGAAGGCTCTATTCTTGTAACTTTTCCTAAATAAATATTATTTTTTAAATAAAGTTTATTTTTGTTTTCATACTCATATTCTTCAATGTGATTTTCTGATTTGAGTACGACTCTAGTTTCATCTGGATGCGAAGCATCAATGTATAAATTTTTTTCCATAAAAAATTGTTCCAATAAGTCATGTTATTTTTTTTCATAAATTTGAATTTTGTGTTTGTTGATAAGTAGATATACATTAAAATTATCAACAAATATATGTATATTTTTCAAGGAATTTATACTTAAATCGTTAAATGCCTTAAGAAAGCCAGAATTAATTCATTTCTTAAAATTTATGATGAGCTATTTTAAAAGAAGCTTAAAACTAATAATAAGCATTTTGATACTAGGTTTTCTCTTTATTTTCTCGACTTTATGGTATTTTTCTTCAGATTTACCAGATTATAAAATATTAACAAATTATAAGCATCCAATATCAAGCAGAATCCATTCTGGAGAAGGGCAATTAATTGCTGAGTATGCACTACAAAAAAGATTATTTATTCCCTTCGATTCCGTGCCTAAAAAAGTAATCAATTCATTTTTATCAGCTGAAGATAAAAATTTTTTCTCTCATCCCGGAATTGACGCCAAAAGTATTACTAGAGCTATAGTTAAAAATGTAAAAAATATTTTTTCTAATAAAAGGTTAGAGGGTGCATCTACAATAACCCAACAAGTTGCAAAAAACTTTTTGCTTACGAACGAAGTATCTTTAAAGAGAAAGATAAAGGAAGCTATTTTAGCTTTCAGGATTGAAAGAGCATATTCTAAAGAGAGAATTATGGAATTATACTTAAATCAAATATATTTGGGTCAAGGCACTTATGGTATTGCAGCAGCAAGTTTGGAATATTTTGATAAAGCTGTTAACGAATTAAATTATGAAGAAGCTGCACTTTTAGCCGCACTACCTAAGGCTCCAAGTAAATACAATCCTTATAAATCAATGGAAAGAGCTAAAATTAGAAGAAATATTGTATTAAAAAATTTATATGAAAATTCTTATATAGATAAAAACCAATACGAAAATCTTAAAAAAAAAGAAATAAAAACAAAAAAAAGAAAAATAAAACTCCTTGAAGAAGCAAATTTTTATTCTGAAGAGGTAAGAAGAGTAATAAGTAATACATATGGTTATGATACGCTTTACAAAGGAGGACTGTCTATAAGAACACCTTTAAATTCAAACTATCAAATAGAAGCATTAAAAGCATTAAGAGAAGGTCTCGAAGAATATGATAAAAGGCATGGTTGGGATGGACCAATTACTAACTTACCAAAGGAAGACTGGAGAAAAAATGTTGAAGAATTTATTCCAGATGAAAGTTTAAAATGGAAATTAGCAAAAGTTATTGAAGTAAATAGTTTAAGTACAAAAATAGAAATTCAAAATAAAAAAACAGGATTTATAGATTTTAAAAATATATCATGGACTAGAAAAAAAAATTTTAAAGATCTATTCGAAGTAAATGATATTATTTACGTAAAAAAAATAAATGAAAATAAATGGAGCTTAAAACAATTACCAAAGGTTAATGGTGCTATTGTTGTCATGGACCCATACACAGGAAGAGTTTTAGCCATGGCAGGGGGTTTTAGTTACAAGTTAAGTGAATTTAATAGGGCAACACAAGCAAACAGACAACCAGGCTCGGCTTTTAAACCATTTGTTTATGCAGCTGCATTAGAAAATGGATTTACTCCATCAACTTTGGTTTTAGATGCACCTTTTGTGATTGATCAAGGAGAGGGATTAAAAACTTGGAAACCAGAAAACTACGGAAAAAAGTTTTATGGTCCATCTACTTTAAGAACTGGTATAGAAAAATCTAGAAATTTGATGACAGTAAGAGTTGCACAAGAAGTTGGTTTTAAAACTATTTCCACGATTACAAATAGTTTTGGTATATATAATGACGTTCCTGAATTATTATCTGTTTCTTTAGGAGCAGCAGAAACAACCTTGGTTCAACTTACCAATGCTTATTGTACATTTGTAAATGGAGGAAAAAAAGTTACACCAATTTTTATTGACAGAATACAAGACAGAAGAGGAAAAACGATTTTTAATTCAGATAAAAGAAAATGCAAAGGATGCAAAGAAATTTCTTATCTAAAAGATGAAATTCCTAAAATTGAAGATAACAAAAAGCAAATTATTTCTTCAGAAACAGCGTATCAAATTACTTCAATGATGCAGGGTGTTGTAGAAAGAGGAACAGGAAGAAAGCTTAGAGATTTAAATTTACCACTTGCAGGAAAAACCGGAACTACAAACAAAAATATGGATGCATGGTTTTTGGGCTTTACTTCTAAAATAGCCATTGGTGTTTACGTTGGTTTTGATGAACCAAAAAGTTTGGGCAGATATGAAACTGGAGCAAAAGCAGCTTTACCGATATTTAAAAAATTTGTTAAAAATGTTGTTAAGAAAAAAGATGCACTTCCTTTTAAAGTGCCAAAAAATATAAATCTAGTAATGGTTGACGTAGAAACTGGGCTTCAACCCAATGCTGACACAAAAAAAACAATATATGAGTCTTTTAAGGCAAAAGATTATTTTATTGTTGATCTTGAAAAATCATCTATTACAAATACATTAGGATTTAATAATAAAGCAAATTTAAAAAAAATTTTAAGATTTTATTAACCATGCCAGATACCAAAACTAATATTTTTGAAATAAAAAAAACAATTGATAATGTTAGGGGGTATCTTTGATAAAAATAAAATTAAAGAAAAAATTCTATCATTTGATACTAAAATATCCGAAAAAGATTTTTGGAAAGATAAAATTACAGCACAAAAAATATTAAAAGAGAAAAAATTTTTTGATGTAATTTTAAACGGATTCAATTCCACAGTAAATGAGCTAGAAAATTTAGAACAACTTTTAGAAATAGCTTCAAGAGAAAATGAAGTTTCAGTAATAAAAGATTGTGATAAAAAAGCATTGATTATATTAAAGCAAATAAAAAAAACAGAAGTTTCATGTTTTTTATCTGGTGAGAATGATCATTTAAGCACTTATTTAGAAATCCATGCGGGAGCAGGGGGTACAGAAAGTCAAGATTGGGCTCAAATGTTAAGAAGAATGTATTCTAGATGGGTAGAAAAAAAGAAAAATAAATTTGAAATTATTAGTGAACACAAAGGTGATGAAGCTGGAATTAAATCAAGTATACTAAAAATTTTAGGTCCATATTCATATGGTTGGTTAAAATCTGAATCAGGTGTTCATAGATTAGTTAGAATTTCTCCTTTTGATTCAGGAGCAAGAAGACATACTAGTTTCGCAAGTGTTTGGGTTTATCCAGTTGTGGATGATAGTATTAAAATAGATATACAAGATAAAGATATTAGAATAGACACATACAGGTCAAGCGGAGCAGGAGGACAACATGTTAATACAACAGATAGTGCAGTAAGAATAACTCACATACCAACCAATATAGTTGTCCAGTGTCAAAATGAAAGGTCGCAGCACAAAAACAAAGAAACATGTTTTAATATGCTCAAAGCTCGTTTGTATAAATATGAAATACAAAAAAAAGAAGAAGCATCAGAAAATTTAGCAAAATCCAAAACAGATATTGGCTGGGGACATCAAATAAGATCATACGTTTTGCAACCCTATCAACTAGTGAAAGATTTGAGAAATAATTTAGAAAATACCGATCCGGATAGTGTTCTTGATGGAGATATTGATAGCTTTCTAGAAGCAGCACTATATCAAGGAAAAGGACAGAAATAAGAAAATATGATTAAATTTTTATCTAGGTTTTTAATTTTATTATTAATTATTATTTTTTTTTCCGCAATTTATCTAAGTTACTTTGGTATAGAAACTGATAAATTTGATACTTTAATTAAGACAAAAGCGAACGAAGTAAATCAAAATGTAAAATTGGAATTTAATAAAACAAAAATTCACTTAAGTCCGACCCAATTTAATTTAATAGTAAAATTGAAAAAACCAAATCTTTTAATTAAAAATAATAAAATAAATTTATCAAAATTAAATTTATTTTTATCTATACAATCTTTTTTTAGTTCAGATTTTTTACTAAAAAGAGCCGAAGTTGCTTTTACAAAAAATAACATAAAAGATTTAACCAAGATAACTAATATCTTTGTTCCAAAAATAATTAATAAGCGAATAGATAAGATCTTTGCCAAAGGAGAAATAGAAGGCGAATTTATTATCCCATTTGATACTGATGGGAATATAGGAAAAGATTATGGATTTACGGGAAAGGTACTGGATGCATCAATAAATATTACAAAAGAATTTTATATAAAGAATTTAACAACTGAAATTAATCATACTAAAGATAATGCGGCAAATTTGTTTAATGTATCAATTAAAAAAGGTACCCTCCTAGATTTTGATCTTTCTGATAGCGTATTTATATTAAAAAGAAAAAAAAACGAAATAGATATAAAAAGTTTATTGAAAACGAATGGTGCATTCGATTTACCTAAAGTAAAAAAAGTATCTTCTCTATTTAATTTAAATATAAATGATATTGAAAATATAAATGGAAAAGCAGATTTAAAAACAAACATTGATTTTAAATTAGATAATAAATATAGAATAAAAAATTTAACTTATTTAATGGAGGGTACAATCCCTTATAGCGAAATTTATTTTAAAGAGAAAAAAATTATAAAAAAATATTTACCTAAATATAGAGATACAATAATACTTAAAGATTCTCAAATTAACCTTGTAAAAACTAAATCTTCCAACACTATTGAATTAAATGGTTTAATGAAAACGTATAATGAATTCGATAATTTTAATTTAAAACAGATTTATGATTCTAACAAAAAAATTTTTAATATTCTTGTTAAAGCTGATTTAACTAACTCCCAAGTCAATATTTCTAAATTAAATTATACAAAAGATAATGGAAAAAAATCTGAAATAGACATTAATCTTAATTTTGTACCAAAAAAATACATCAACATAACAAAGTTTATTTTTCAATCAGATAAATCAATAATTGATATAGAAAACTTAAAATTAAACAAAAATTTTGAAACAGAAGATTTTAAAAAATTAAAAATTAAAACTTTTAATAATGGAAATAAAAATAATGATTTTTTAGTAAATAAATCAAATAAAGTTAATATTTCTGGTAGTATATTTGATGCAGAACCTTTACTTAAATCACTTTTTAAAAAAGATGATAGCAAAACTTTTAGCAAAAAATTTAATAGTGAAGTGAAAATTAATTTTAATAAAACTATTACTGGAACGAATGACGATGTATCAAATTTTGTTATGATTGCTTCTATTAATAAGGGTTCTTTTGATAAGTTGAGTTTAAAAGGAAATTTTGCTGACAATGAAATAATAGAAATGTCTATTTATCAAATTGATAATAATAAAAAAACACTTCAAGTAATTTCAGATCGAGCAAGACCTTTTATAAAAAACTTTGATTTTGTAAAAGGTTTTGAAGATGGAAAATTAGAATATGAATCAACTATTTCTAAAGAAGGAAGTAGTTCAAATTTACTAATAACAGATTTTAAAGTTTCAAAAGTTCCTGCCTTGGCGCAATTATTGACATTAGCTTCTTTGCAAGGAATAGCAGATACACTTAGTGGAGAAGGAATACGATTTGAATCTTTTGAAATGAAATCAAATTCAAAAGGAAACGTTATGAATATCGAAGATGCTTTAGCAATAGGACCGGCTGTTTCAATACTGTTGGAGGGATATGTAGATAAAGGAAGAACTGTAAGTTTGCGAGGAACTTTAGTTCCGGCAACAAAATTAAATGCAATCATAGCTTCAATCCCTGTTGTTGGAGATATTTTAGTTGGTAAAAAAACTGGGGAAGGAGTTGTAGGTGTAAGTTTTAAAATGAAAGGACCTCCTAAAGATATAAAAACAACAGTTAATCCAATTAAAACATTAACTCCAAGATTTATTGTTAGAGCCGTTGAAAAAATGAAGAAAAAGAAACAGGAAGAGTCTAAATAATTTTTACAATCACATGTTGTTTTTTCCCATGTGAAACTTTCATACCATTATTTTGATTAAAGCTATCTTCGTAAAATATTTTATTTTCATCAGATATAGTTTCGTTATTAATTTTTAAACCATTATTTTTAATCATTCTTCTTACTTCTCCTTTTGAATTACCTAATTTTGTTAGAAGAACTAAATCTAGTATATTTATTCCATTATTTATTTGGTTTTTTTTTATTTTTATTGTAGGAAGATCTTTTCCAATTGATCTATCTTTAAAAGTTTTTTTTGCTGTAGATTCAGAATCTTTTGCTGATTTAGATCCATGAAGCATTGTTGTAGTTTCATTAGCAAGCAAAATTTTAAGTTCATTAATATCTTGTTTATTTTTCAAATTATCTATTTTTTCTATTTCTAGATCTGTAAAAAGTTTTAAAAAATTTATAACATCTTTGTCACCAGTATTTCTCCAGAATTGCCAATAGTCATAAGGTGAAAGCATTTTTTTATTTAACCAAATTGCACCTTTTTCTGTTTTTCCCATTTTTGCTCCAGAAGAAAGAGTAATTAAGGGAGTAGTTAATCCATATGCAAGTTTTTTATCTTTTCTCTTAATTAGATCGGTCCCATTAACTATATTTCCCCATTGATCTGATCCTCCAATTTGTAATATACATTTGTGTCTTTTGTTAAGTTCATAAAAATCATATGCTTGGAGCATCATATAATTAAATTCCATGTAGCTTAAAGACTGTTCTCTTTCCAATCTTAGTTTAACACTGTCAAAGGTTAACATTTTATTTATGGTAAAATGTTTACCAATTTCTCTTAGAAAATTAATGTAATTTAATTTACTTAACCAGGAATAATTATTTACAAAAACAGGTTTAGTTTTTGGATTTTTTGATTTCAAAAAAATCTTGAAAACATTTTCAATACTTTTTATATTTTTATCAATTTCTCTTTTATCAAGAATTTTTCTAGTTTCTTCTTTACCGGAAGGGTCTCCTATAAGTGTAGTTCCTCCCCCTAACAAAACTATGGGCTGATGACCATATTTTTGAAGAAGTCTAAGACACATGATTTGCATTAAGCTTCCAACATGTAGACTGGGAGCCGTGCAATCAAAACCAATATAAGCCTTGATTTTGGATTTTAACATTAATTCACTCAATGCAGATTGATCAGTACACTGGTTAAAGTAACCTCTTTTTTGAAATTCGCTTAGAAATGTTTCTTGCATGAATTTTTAGCTTCTTTAAAGTTGTAATATACAAGATTCCTTTTAAATTAAATATAATTTATGAGCAAATCCTATTACAGTTTAGGCTTAATGAGCGGAACATCAGCTGATGGTGTAGATGCTTCAATTATTCAATCAGATGGTGATACTAAATATGAAGTAATTTTAGACAAATATTTTAAATATAATGAGGATATTTATAAAAGTATTCACAGTTTAAAAGATAAAATAAATAATTCAAAAGATTTAAAGAATTTATCAAAAGAAATACAACCTATAGAAAGGGAAATTACTTTATTTCATGCAAAAGTAGTTAATGCAATTATTAAAGAATCTAAATTAAGTATCAATTTTTTAGGATTTCACGGACAAACAATTTTTCATAGTGCTAAAGAAAAAATTTCTAAACAATTAGGCGATGGAAAACTTCTTTCAAAACTTACTAAAAAAACAGTCATATATAAATTTAGAGAAAATGATTTAAACAATAAAGGAGAAGGAGCTCCACTAGCTCCAATTTTTCATAAATTAATGAAAAATAAATATAAAATAAAAGTTCCTTTAGTTATATTAAATATAGGAGGTATAACAAATGCGACTTACTTCAATACAAATGAAGAAATGTACAGCAAAGATATTGGACCAGGAAATTGTATGATTGATCAATGGATAAGAACTAATTCAAATAAAAAATATGATGAACAAGGCGATCTTGCAAAATTAGGAAAGATTAATAAAACAGTTTTAGATGTTGCGTTAAAAAAATTTGAAGATATAAATCATTTCAGAACATATGATGTAAAAGATTTTGATTTGTCATTTGTTGATGGAATGTCATTAGAAGATGGAGCAGCTACCTTAACAGAGTACACCTTGGAAATTTTAAATAAAAAATTAAAAAAAATTTGCAAAAGTTCAAAAGAAAATATTTTAATATCTGGAGGAGGAAGAAAAAATATTTTTTTAATTAAAAAACTTCAAGAAAAAATTAACATACCCTTGAAACTGATAGATGATTTTGGAATAAATGGTGACTTTGTAGAGTCACAGGCATTTGCATATATTGCTATAAGATCTTATCTTAATTTGCCAATTTCTTTTCCAGAGACTACAGGAGTTGCCGCACCTACTACTGGCGGAATTATTATTAAATATTAAATTATTGTAACTTTGTCTTTGATATAACGATCTATTGTTGTAGCTAATTCTTTTTCTTTGTTTTTATAAAAATGATTTGCGTTATGAATTGATTCAAATTTAACATCAATATTTTTTTGCATACTCAATCTCTTTTTCAAATTTAATATGCTGTCTATTTGAACTAGTTCATCATTCTTACCATATATAACTATACCAGAAATAGGGCAGGGTGATAAAAAAGTAAAATCATATAAATTTGGTTGAGGAGAAATAGTAATAAATTTATTTACTTCTGGTCTACGCATAATTAATTGCATACAAATTAATGCACCAAATGAAAAGCCTGATACCCAGCATTGACTGTACCCAGGATTCTCTTTTTCTATCCAGTCTAATGCAGCCGCTGCATCAGAGAGCTCTCCTTGTCCATTATCAAAGACACCATCACTCTTTTCTACTCCTCTAAAATTAATTCTAATTACAGAAAAATTATTTTTGTAAAAACAATTGTAAGTTTCATAAACTATTCTGTTATTCATAGTGCCGCCATATTGTGGGTGAGGTTGAAGCACTAATGCTACTGGGGAACCTTGTTGTTTACTTTTAAAATATTTTGCTTGAATTCTACCGCTCGGGCCAGGAATAAATATTTCTTTATTTTCTATAGCCATATTTCAATTAGTAATGATTATTAGTTTCAAAAAAAGACTAGATTTATAGCATGATTATCTACCAAGTATTTTATTTATTTCTATACTTGACTATTTTAGTAGGAATACATAAATAAGCACCATAAAATGAAGTCTTATTTACTATGAAATTAACAAGCAAGGGAAGATATGCAGTAATGGCAATGGCTGATTTAGCTAAAACTAATGCTAATGAGCCAATTAACTTAACTGAAATTTCGTTAAGGCAAGGTATTTCAATATCTTTTTTAGAGCAAATTTTTTTAAAATTAAAAAAAAATAATTTGGTTGAAAGTTCAAGAGGACCATCAGGAGGCTATTCCCTTGCAAAATCTCCTGAAGAAATAAAATTATCAAGCATTATAAAAGCAGTTAATGAAGAGGTAAAAACAGTAGGATGTAAAAAAGAATCAAAAAAAGGATGCAATGGAAAATCAATTAAATGCATAACTCATGACCTGTGGGATGATCTTGAAACACATATAAACAATTTTTTTGAAAAAAATACATTAAAAGACATAATTTACAGAATAAAAAATAAACAAGAGAAAGAAATTAATTAATGAAACAACAAGAATTAGAAAAAGCAAAAGAGTATAAATATGGTTTTACAACAGATATTGAAAGTATAAAAGCGCCACGAGGGCTTAATGAAGATATTATTAAGTTCATATCAGAAATAAAAAAAGAACCTAAATGGATGTTAGACTGGAGACTGAAAGCATTCAGTAGACTTAAAAATATAAAAGAACCAAATTGGCAAAAACCAAAATATCCTAAAATTAATTATCAGGATTTATATTATTATTCTGCTCCCAAAAGCTCAAATGAAAAACCAAAAAGCTTAGATGATGTTGACCCGAAATTAATTGAAACATATAAAAAACTAGGAATACCTTTAAAAGAACAAGAAAAATTAGCTGGCGTTGCTGTGGATGCAGTCTTTGATTCAGTTTCTGTAGCTACAACTTTTAAAGATAAATTGACTGAAAAAGGAATAATTTTTTGTCCTATATCTGAAGCTATACAGAAGCATCCAGAGTTAGTAAAAAAATATCTTGGTTCTGTAATTCCTATCACTGATCATTATTTTGCTACACTTAATTCAGCTGTCTTTACAGATGGTTCGTTTGTTTATATTCCAAAAAATGTAAGATGCCCAATGGAGCTTTCTACATATTTTAGAATAAATGCATCTGAAACTGGCCAATTTGAAAGAACTTTAATTATTGCAGATGAGGGAAGCTATGTAAGTTATTTGGAGGGTTGTACAGCTCCTATGAGAGATGAAAATCAACTTCATGCTGCGAATGTTGAATTAATAGCTTTAGATAATGCTGAAATAAAATATTCTACTGTACAGAACTGGTATCCTGGAGACGAAAATGGAAAAGGTGGAATTTATAATTTTGTAACTAAAAGAGGTGCTTGTCGTGGAAAAAATTCAAAAATTTCATGGACACAAGTAGAAACTGGATCTGCTATTACCTGGAAATATCCTAGCTGTATTTTACAAGGAGATAACTCAGTCGGTGAGTTTTATTCAATAGCTATAACAAATAATCATCAAAAGGCTGATACTGGTACGAAAATGATACATTTGGGAAAAAATACAAAAAGTAAAATTATTTCAAAAGGAATATCAGCTGGAAGAGCAGATAATACTTATAGAGGTTTGGTAGATATTAATAAAAAAGCACTAAATTCCAGAAACTATACGCAATGTGATTCCTTACTGATGGGAAATAAATGTGGAGCTCATACAATACCATATATTAAAAATAAAAATTCTTCGTCGATTGTAGAGCATGAAGCCACAACATCCAAAATAAACGAAGAACAGTTATATTATTGTAATCAAAGAGGTTTAAATCAAGAGGAAGCCGTAGGTTTGATTGTTAATGGTTTTTGCAAGGAAGTGTTGCAGCAACTGCCAATGGAATTCGCCGTAGAAGCTCAAAAACTTGTTGGTATTAGCTTAGAAGGTAGTGTTGGATAATGTTAGAAATTAAAAATTTAAAAGCTTCAATAAACAATAAAACAATTTTAAAGGGCTTATCGTTAAGTATTAAACCAGGGGAATTGCACGCAATAATGGGTCCAAATGGCTCGGGTAAAAGCACCTTAGCAAATGTATTGTCCGGAAAAGATGGTTATAAAATTTCTGGAGAGCTCAATTTTAAAGGGGAAAACCTCAAAGATGTTCCTGTTGAAAAAAGAGCACAAAAAGGAATCTTTTTAGCTTTTCAATATCCATTAGAAATACCAGGAGTTAATACAAATAACTTTTTAAAAACATCACTAAATTCTCTGCGAAAATCAAAAGGGGAAAAAGAATTAGATTCACTAGCATTTTTAAAACTTGTTAAAGAGAAATCATCCGAACTTGGAATTGATGAGAAAATTTTATCAAGACAGTTAAATGTTGGTTTTTCAGGAGGAGAAAAGAAAAAAAATGAAATTTTACAGATGAAGATTTTGGATCCTAATCTTTCAATCTTAGATGAAACAGATTCAGGATTAGATATTGACGCTTTAAAAATTATTGCTAAAGGTGTTAATTCTTCAAGGAATAGTAAAAAATCTTTTTTAGTAATTACTCACTATCAAAGATTACTTGATTATATAAAACCTGATTTTGTCCACGTATTATCTGATGGAAAAATTGTTAAAACTGGGTGTGGAGAATTAGCAGAAGAATTAGAAAAAACAGGATACAAAAAACTAAATTAAAATAATGCAAAACTTTGAAATCAATTCTACACAAATTGATAAAATAAAAAAAATGACTACTGAAGAAAAAAATTTTAGAATTAAAAATTTAGAATTTTTTAAATCAACTGGATTTCCTAATAAAAGATTTGAGGACTGGAAATTTTCAGATTTTGAAAATATAGTTGGTAAAAATTTTGAAGAATTAAAAGTTAAAGAAGTATCATCAAATGTAAATAAAATAGATCTAATTAAGGATTTTGAACACAA
>CACEPH010000001.1 GCA_902561465.1 uncultured Pelagibacteraceae bacterium | reverse complement strand
TTAACCGCTTTAGAATATTTTAATTCAACCCATGGTGCCAGAAAAGGTCTTGCTGATACAGCTCTTAAAACCGCAAACTCAGGTTATCTAACAAGAAGACTTTGTGATGTAGCCCAAGATATTTCAATTACACAACATGATTGTGGATGCAAATCTAAAGATTCCATAACACTTTCAGAAATCATAGAAGGTGGAAATATAATTGTTAGTTTATCTGACAGAGTTCTTGGTAGAACAGCAGCCGAAGATATAAAACATCCAATTACAGGGGAAATAATTTTAGCGAAAAAGAAAATTATTGATGAAAAAATATGTGAAGAAATTGATACTGCTGGAGTAAAGTCTATTAAAGTTCATTCTGTTATAACATGTATATCTAAAAAAGGTGTCTGTGCGCTTTGTTATGGGCGAGATCTTTCACGTGGAAAAATAGTCTCCGAAGGAGAAGCAATAGGAATGATAGCAGCTCAATCCATTGGTGAACCTGGAACGCAGTTAACAATGAGAACTTTTCACGTTGGTGGAACAGCTCAAATCAAAGAAGAATCTCAAATTATAGCTCATGCATCTGGAAAAATTAAAATTGTAAATAGAAATGTAATTGAAGATTCATCTAAAAATAAAATAATTATGGGAAGAAATACTCAAATAAGCATAGAAGATGAAAATGAGCGTCAGCTGGCTATTTATAAAGTTCCTTATGGAGCTAAACTCTTCATTGATAATAATGAGCAGGTAAAAAAAGGTAAGAAAATTTGTGAATGGGATCCATATACGTTGCCAGTTATAGCAGAAAAAAGCGGGACAGTAAGTTATATGGATTTAGTAGATGGAGTTTCTATTGCAGAAACAACAGATGATGCAACGGGTATTGCTTCAAAATCTGTTATAGATTGGAGATCTCAATCTAAAAATACAGAGTTAAAACCTAGAATTACACTTAGAGATGATAAAGGAAATGTAGTAAAAAAAGCAGATGATAATGAAGCTAGGTATTATTTAGTTCCAGATTCAATTCTTTCAGTAAATGATGGACAGAAAGTAACAGCAGGTGATGTATTAGCAAGATTACCAAAAGAAACTTCAAAAACTAAAGATATTACTGGCGGTCTACCAAGAGTTGCTGAATTATTTGAAGCAAGAAGACCAAAAGACAGTGCTATTATAGCCGAAAATAATGGTTCAATTGAATTTGGGAAAGAGCTTAGAGGGAAACAAAAAGTATCAATAGTCCAACCAGAAGGTGTATCCTCATCATATTTAATTCCCAAAGGGAAACATATAAATTTTAATCAGGGAGAAAAAATTAAAAAAGGAGAATATCTTCTTGATGGAAGTCCTGCCCCACATGATATTTTAAGAATTTTGGGAATCGAATATTTAACAGAATATTTTGTAAACGAGGTTCAGGAAGTTTATCGTCTGCAAGGTGTTGTGATAAACGACAAGCATATAGAAACTATCTTAAGACAAATGCTTAAAAAAGTTGAAATTAAAGCACCAGGAGATTCAAATTATTTGACTGGAGAGATTATTGATAAACCATTATTTGAAGATTTAAATGAAAATTTGAAAAAAGAAGGTAAAAAGCCAGCTCAGGGTGAAAGAGTACTATTAGGAATTACAAAAGCATCATTACAAACTAATTCTTTTATATCCGCTGCATCATTTCAAGAAACTACAAGAGTTCTTACAGATGCTGCAATCAAAGGTAAAGTTGATAAGCTGGATGGTTTAAAAGAAAATGTAATCGTTGGTCGCTTAATACCAGCAGGAACAGGCTCAACCAAAGAAAGATGGCAAATTATTGCTAACGAGAGAGATGCTGCTTTAACGGATCAGCCCAAAGAATAATTTCAAAATATTTACAGCTACAAAAAAGCTATAATTTAAGCCTAAAACTCTATATTTGAGTGTTGACTTTCAACTTTTCAATTAGTAGTTTAGCGCAATTTTGATGGTTAGAAGTGAGGTAATATTTACCTTAAACACTAACTAAAAAGTTTGTTTTTTTCTAAGTATTTCATTTTTATCCATCATTTTAGAAAAGGTAATTATGCCAACTATAAACCAGTTGATTAAAAGAGCTAGAATAAAGCCAAAGCTAAGAAGTAAAGTTCCTGCTTTAGAAAGATCACCTCAAAAAAGAGGGGTCTGCACAAAGGTTTATACAACGACACCAAAAAAACCAAATTCAGCACTTAGAAAAGTAGCAAGAGTAAGATTGTCAAATGGTCATGAAGTAACCTGTTATATTCCAGGAGAAGGACATAATTTACAAGAACATTCTGTAGTTTTAATAAGAGGTGGTCGTGTGAAAGATTTGCCAGGTGTACGATATCATATCCTAAGAGGTAATTTGGATACACAAGGAGTGACGGCAAGAAAGCAACAAAGATCCAAATACGGAGCTAAAAAACCGAAATAATTATAGTTATGTCTAGAAAAAAACAAGCTCCAAAAAGAATATTTTATCCTGATGCTAAATATAATTCAGTAATTCTAGCAAAATTTATAAATTTTATTATGTATGATGGAAAAAAAACTACCGCAGAAAAAATAATATATACAGCCTTAGATCGAATTAAAGAAAAAACTAAAGATGATCCTATAAAAATTTTTAATGATGCTATTAATAACATCAGACCAAATCTAGAAGTTAGATCCAGAAGGGTGGGAGGAGCTACCTATCAAGTACCTGTAGAAGTAAAAACTAAAAGATCTCAAGCTCTAGCACTACGTTGGCTCTTGGAAGCATCTAGAAAAAGAAAAAATAAAAATATGTCAGATAAACTATTAAATGAACTTATGGATGCGGCTCAAAACAAAGGCTCTGCAATAAAAAAACGCGAAGATACACATAAGATGGCTGAATCAAACAAAGCCTTCGCACATTTCAGGTGGTAAAATGCCAAGAACTCATAAATTAGAAAAATACAGAAATATTGGAATCATGGCGCATATAGATGCTGGAAAAACTACTACGACTGAAAGAGTTTTATACTATACAGGAAAAAGTCATAAAATTGGAGAAGTTCATGATGGAGCAGCTACAATGGACTGGATGGAACAGGAGCAAGAAAGAGGCATAACAATTACTTCAGCTGCCACAACTTGTTTTTGGAGAGAACATAGAATTAATATTATAGATACACCCGGTCATGTTGATTTTACTATTGAAGTAGAAAGATCATTAAAAGTTTTAGACGGCGCTATTTGTGTATTTGATGGAGTCGCTGGTGTTGAACCTCAATCTGAAACTGTATGGAGACAAGCTGACAAGTATAAAGTTCCTAGAGTATGTTTTGTAAATAAATTAGATAGAACAGGTGCAGATTTTTTTATGTGCGTTGATATGATCAAAGATCGTCTTGGTGCAAAACCGTTAGTTATGCAAATTCCTGTAGGAATAGAGTCTTCTTTAAAAGGGGTTGTAGATTTAATTAAAATGAAAGCAGTGCTATGGAAAGATGAAAAACTTGGAGCCGAATTTGAATATGTTGAAATACCTTCAAATTTAAAAGATCAGGCTGAAAAATATAGAAAAGAATTAATAGAAACAGCCGTTGAGCAAGATGAAAAATTAATGGAAGCTTATTTGAATGGAAAAGAGATATCAGAGAAAGATCTTATATCGTGCGTTAGAAAAGGTTGTTTAAAATTTGAATTTGTTCCAGTTTTAACCGGATCAGCTTTTAAAAACAAAGGCGTTCAACCTTTATTAGATTCGGTAGTCGATTTTTTACCCAGCCCAATAGATATTGCTTCAATTAAAGGGACGAAGCCTGATTCCAAAGACGAAATAGAAAGAAAATTTAATGATAGCGAACCTTTTTCAGCATTAGCATTTAAAGTAGCCACCGACCCATTTGTAGGAACATTAACCTTTATAAGAATTTATTCCGGTACACTTAAAGCAGGTACAGGAATTTATAATACTACTAAAGATAAAGAGGAAAGAGTTGGAAGAATGCTATTAATGCATGCTAACAGCAGAGAAGACGTCAAAGAAGCAAATGCTGGTGATATCGTAGCATTAGCGGGACTAAAATATACTATAACAGGACACACTTTATGTGATGAAGAAAATCCAATTATATTAGAACCAATGGATTTTCCTGATCCAGTAATTGAAATAGCGGTAGAGCCCAAAACTAAAGGAGATCAAGAAAAAATGGGTGAAGCCTTAGGAAGATTAGCAAGAGAAGATCCATCTTTTAGAGTTACAACTGATGAAGAATCAGGGCAAACAATAATAAAAGGAATGGGTGAATTACATCTAGATATTATCGTTGATAGAATGAAAAGAGAATTTAAAGTTGAAGCAAATATTGGAGCACCACAGGTTGCTTACAGGGAAACAATTTTAAAGTCAGTTTCTAACACTTATATTCATAAAAAACAAAGCGGTGGAGCTGGCCAGTTTGCTAAAGTTGAATTGAATGTTGAACCATTACCACCAGGCAAAGGTAGAGAGATAGAAAATAAAATTAAAGGTGGAGCTATTCCGAAAGAATTTATTCCAGGCGTAGAAAAAGGAATCGAGAGCGTTGCTGATAGTGGAATCTTAGCTGGTTTCCCATTAATTGATTACAAAGTAACAATTGTTGATGGTTTACATCATGATGTAGATTCAAGCGTACTAGCTTTTGAAATAGCATCAAGATTTTGCTTTAAGGAAGCATGCACTAGAGCTTCACTAAAACTTTTGGAACCAATGATGAGAGTCGAAGTAGTAACACCGGAAGATTATATGGGAGATGTTATTGGAGATTTAAATAGCAGAAGAGGTCAAGTCTCCACTACAGATAAAAGAGGTAACGCAACTGTTATAAGCGCGATGGTGCCGTTAGCCAACATGTTTGGTTATATAAACAATTTAAGATCAATGTCACAAGGGAGAGCTCAATATTCAATGTTTTTTGATCATTATGAAAAAGTTCCTCAAAATGTTCAAGATGAAGTAACAAAGAAATTGGCATAATTTTATGGATAAACAAAGTATTAGAATACATCTCAGAGCTTATGATAATAAGATACTTGATCTTTCTACTGTAGAAATAATTAACACTGCAAAAAGAACTGGTGCACAAGTAAGAGGTCCGATACCATTACCTACAAAAAAAGAAGTATTTACTGTATTAAGATCACCTCATATAGATAAAAAAAGTAGAGAGCAGTTTGAAACTAGAACTCACAAAAGATTAATTGATATTTTAGAACCGACTCCACAAACAGTTGAAGCGCTTATGAAATTAGATTTAGCTTCTGGGGTAGATATAGAAATAAAATTATAGGAAAATTATGAGAATAGGTTTAATTGGAAAAAAAATTGGAATGACAAGAGAATTTCTTGACTCAGGTCACTCAGTACCAGTTACTGTTCTCTCTGTTGAAAAAGGAAGAATCGTAAATGTTATTACAAAAGAAAAAAGAGGTTATGACGCCATACAAGTAGGATTTGGTAAAGTTAAAGCGTCGAAATTAAGCAATCAAATGAAGGGATTTTTTGCAAAAAAATCTACAGAGCCAAAAAAAATTTTAAGGGAATTTAGGGTCAATAATATATCTGAATTTAAAGAAGGTAATGAAATAGGTTTAGAATTATTCAAAGATGAAAAGTTTGTAGATATAAAATCAAAAACAATAGGAAAGGGTTTTGCTGGAGTAATGAAAAGACATAATTTTTCTGGTCTAAGAGCGTCACATGGAGTCTCTGTTTCTCATAGATCTCATGGTTCAACTGGACAAAATCAGGATCCTGGTAAAGTTTTTAAAGGTAAAAAAATGGCAGGTCATATGGGTGATAAATTTAGAACTCTTCAGAATTTAGAAATTATTAAATCAGATTTAGAAAATAATCTTATTTTTGTTAAAGGTTCGGTTCCTGGTTCAAAAAATTCAATAGTTTTAATTCAAAAAAATGCAAAAAAAATTAAGAAAATTACTACTTTAGAAAAAATCAAAAAGATACAAACACAATCATTATCAGTAGAAGAAAAAAGTAAAAAGAAATCAAAAGCCCCAGATAAAAAAGAAGATGTAAGTAAAAAACCCGAAAAAAAAGAGGTAAAGAAGTAAAATGAAATTGAAGGTAATTAATATAGAGGGTAAGAAAAATAATGATATCGAAGTGTCAGATAAAATCTTTTCGTTAAATCCAAATAAGCATATGATACAATCTTTAGTTGACTGGCAATTAAATCATTTTAAACCAAGATTAGCTAAGACTAAACAAAGAAATGAAATAAAAGGATCTACAGCAAAAATATATGCACAAAAAGGAACGGGTGGTGCTAGACATAGCAGCAGAAAAGCTCCTATTTTCGTAGGAGGTGGAGTAGCTCATGGACCAAAAGGTGCAGTTTATAAAGTTAAAAAAATTAATAAAAAAGTAAGAAAGCTTGGATTGCTGCATATTTTATCTCAAAAAAATAAACTTAAAATGCTTTTTGTAGTAGATGATTTTAAAAAAGAAATTAAAAAAACCAAATTGTTTAATGAATTCTTAGAAAAAAATAATTTAAAAAACTTACTTTTAATCACTGATAAAGATTCTAAATCAAAAATTATTAAATCTACTAGAAATATCCCAAATTTGAAAATCATAGATCAAGAAGGTGCAAATGTATATGATATTTTAAAATATAAAAATATTGCATTTACAACTTCATCTATTAAAAATTTTCAAGAAAGAATTTCAAAATGAAAAAAACTCATTATTTAGATTCAATAATTTCACCAAATATAACTGAAAAATCAACTTCTATGTCAGAATTTAATAAAGTTGTTTTTAAAGTTAATAAAAAAGCAAATAAAAATTTTATTAAAAAAAGCATAGAAAAAATATTTAAAGTTAATGTTATTAAAATTAATACAATAAATATAAAAGGAAAAACAAAATTAGTCAGAAATAAAAAATCTTATAAATCGGGATATAAAAAAGCAATAGTTACACTTAAAAAAGGTCAAAGTATTGATCTTGCAACAGGTATTTAATTTATGGCACTAAAGACTTTTAAATCTTATACGAAATCTACTAGAGGTACTGTATTAGTAGATAGAAAAAATCTATGGAAAGGTAAACCGCATAAATCATTAACCGTAGGTAGTCATTCCACAGGAGGTAGAAACAATCTTGGGAGAATTACTTCAAGACATAAAGGTGCGGGACATAAACAAAAATATAGACAAATTGATTTTTACAGAAAAAAAGATGATATGAAAGCAAAAGTCGAAAGAATTGAATATGACCCAAATAGATCGGCTTACGTTGCTTTAATTAAATATGAAGATGGAGTAATGAGTTATATTATTGCGCCAAACAAAATTAAAAAAGGAGATGAAATTGTTTCAGGCAGAAATAAAAAGATAGAAATAGGAAATTGTATGCAGTTATCTGATATTCCTACAGGTACAGATATACATAATATTGAATTACAGCCAAATTCAGGAGCAAAACTAGTTAGATCAGCAGGTGCATCAGCACAAATTTCAGGAACTGATGACAATTATTGTATTATCAAATTAAATTCTGGCGAGATAAGAAAAATTATAAATACAGCGAGAGCTACAATTGGATCTGTTTCAAACAATGATCATCAAAATATAAAAATAGGTAAAGCAGGAAGAAATAGATGGAAAGGTATTAGACCACAATCAAGAGGAGTTGTAATGAATCCAGTAGATCACCCACATGGTGGAGGTGAAGGAAAAACTTCAGGAGGAAGGGATCCTGTGTCTCCTTGGGGTCAATCGGCTAAAGGTTTAAAAACAAGAGTAAATAAAAGATCTAATAAGTTTATAATTTCAAGAAGGAAAAAAAGGATATAATTTATGTCAAGATCAGTATGGAAAGGACCATTTGTAGACCCAAGTTTATTGAAAAAGGTTGAAAAATTAAAAACTAAAGGTAATCCAGCCCCAATAAAAACTTGGTCAAGGAAATCAACAATAATTCCTGAATTTGTTGGTATTAGCTTTTTAATTTACAATGGAAAAAAATTTATACCAATAAAAATATCTGAAGAAATGGTAGGTCATAAATTAGGTGAATTTTCACCAACAAGACAGTTTGCTGGACATACCCCGGCTGATAAAAAGGCAGCCCAAACAGCTGAAGCAGAAGCCCCAGCTAAACCAGCTGCAGGAGCAAAAGCATCAACTCCAGCTAAACCTAAGGAGGCAGGCGATAATGCAAAAAAATAAAAATACAGTAAAAGCAATAAATAGAAATGTTAGATCGAGTCCTAGGAAAATAAATCTTTTACTTAAAAATATAAGAGGAAAAAAAGCTGATGTTGCCATAAGAGATTTATCTTTTGCTAGGCAAAGAATTGCATCAGAAATTAAAAAAACTGTTCAATCAGCAGTAGCTAACGCTGAAAATAATAATCAATATGATATTGATAATTTATATATTAAAGAAGCCTATGTAGGAAAATCAATCGTTCTTAAAAGATTTAGACCAAGAGCCAAAGGTAGAGCTAGCGGAATAAAAAAACCATATTCAAATTTAACAATAATATTATCTGAAAATAATAAAAATAAAGAGGAATTACATGGGTCAAAAAGTTAATCCTATAGGTTTTAGACTTGGAATTAATAGAGGTTGGGATTCTGTTTGGTTTTCAAAAAAACGGGATTATGGAAAACTTTTAATAGAAGATTACAAAATTAGAGATTACGTTAAGAAAAATGTAGTTAATTCTGGAGTTTCACAAGTCTTAATAGAAAGAACATCAAAAAAATGCATTGTATCTATTTATACCTCAAGACCTGGATTTGTAATTGGTAAAAAAGGTTCTGATATTGAAAAGATTAAAAATAATTTATCAAAAATATCAAATACAGAAATAAGTTTAAATATTAAAGAAGTAAAAAAACCTGAATTAAATGCATATCTTGTGGCAGAAAATATTGCACAGCAACTAGTCAAAAGAATAGCTTTTAGAAAAACAATGAAGAGAGCAATTCAGTCAGCGCTACGACTTGGTGCTAAAGGGATAAGAGTTTGCTTGGCTGGTAGATTAGCGGGAAATGAAATAGCCAGAACTGAATGGTTAAGAGAAGGAAGCGTACCCCTTCATACATTTAGAGCAGAAGTAGATTACGCTGAAGCAGAAGCACTAACCGCATATGGAATTATTGGTGTAAAAGTTTGGATTTATAAAGGAGAAGTATTTTCAAATAAAAAAAATAAAAAAGAAAAGGATAAAGAGAATGTTACAACCAACAAGAACAAAATATAGAAAAGCTCATAAAGGTAGAATTCATGGTACAGCTGCAAGAGCAGCAACTTTAAATTATGGACAGTATGGACTTAAAGCTATACAGCCAGAAAGAGTTATAGGAAAACAAATAGAGGCAGCCAGAGTTGCTTTAACAAGATATATGAAAAGAACTGGAAAGGTCTGGACTAGAGTATTTCCAAATATACCTGTATCAAAAAAACCAACAGAAGTAAGAATGGGAAAAGGTAAAGGGTCTCCAGAATATTGGGCATGCAGAGTAAAACCTGGAAGAATAATTTTTGAGGTAGACGGTATTGACGAAGCAACTGCTAGAATAGCTTTATATAAAGCTTCAACAAAATTACCAATAAAAACTAAGTTTATAAAGAGATTTTAAAAATGAAGAGTAAAGAAGTAAATAAATTGAGCAAAGATGAATTAAAGAGCAAAATTGCTTCTTTAAAAAAAGATTTATTTAATTTTAGATTTAGAAAAAATAATGGACAGTTGGAAGATACATCAAAAGTTTCAATGGTAAAAAAAGATTTAGCTAAAATATTAACCAAATTAAATGTAAAAAAATAACATGAGCAAAAAAATATTGAAAGGTAAAGTAGTTAGAGACAAAAATGACAAAACAATTGTTGTTTTAGTCAAAAGAAAGTATATGCATCCATTTTTTAGCAAAGTTATTACTTCATCAAAAAAATATCATGCACATGATGAAAATAATAAATTTAAGATAGGCGATAATGTACAAATCATTGAGTCAAAACCATTTTCAAAAAAGAAAAAGTGGGAGGTACTAAACAAGTGATTCAAGTTCAAACAGAGTTAAATGTTGCAGATAATACTGGTGCTCGTAGAGTCGAATGTATAAAGGTCCTTGGCGGATCAAAGAGAAGATATGCTTCAATAGGTGATAGCATTGTAATTAGTGTTAAAGATGCAATTCCTAACGGAAAAGTTAAAAAAGGTTCAGTTCAAAAAGCAGTAGTTGTAAGAACAAAATATTCTATACACAGACAAGACGGAAGTTCAGTAAAATTTGATAATAACGCAGTCGTTATAATTGATGATAAAGGTGAACCAATAGGAACTAGAATTTTTGGTCCAGTTACAAGAGAGCTAAGAGCCAAAGGGCAGACAAAAATAATATCACTAGCACCGGAGGTATTGTAGCAATGATTAAAAAAGGTAATCAAGTAGAAATTTTAACTGGAAAAGACAAAGGTAAAAAAGGTGAAGTAATTGAAATATTAAAAAATGAATATAAAGCAAAAGTTAAGGGTATTAACCTTATAAAGAAACATGAAAAAACAACTAAAGAAAAAAAAGGCGGAATAATTACAAAAGAAAACTTTATTCATATTTCAAATTTAAAATCTTTAGATAACACTGAAAAAAAAGATAAAAGTAAGGATAAAAAATAATGATACCAAGACTAAAAGAACAGTATGAGAAAAAGATCATAATTGATCTACAAAAAGAATTTTCATTAAAAAATAAATACATGGTACCAAAAATTACAAAAGTTATTTTGAATATGGGACTAGGATCTAATGCTAGTGATAAAAAAATACTACAAAATTGTATTGAGGACATGTCATTAATTAGCGGTCAAAAACCGATAGTTACAAGATTTAAAAAATCTATATCTAATTTTAAATCTAGAAAAGGCACTCCTGCTGGAGTTAAAGTTACACTTAGAAAAAATAGAATGTACGAATTTATAGATAGATTGGTTAATATAGCATTACCTAGAATTAAAGATTTTAGAGGGTTAAGTGATAAGGGATTTGATAATTTTGGGAATTATACATTTGGTATAAAAGAGCACATAATATTTCCTGAAATAAATTTTGATAAAGTAGATCGAATAAGAGGAATGGATATTACTTTATGTACAACATGTGCTGATAAAAAAATTTCATTTGCTCTATTAAAAGCAATGAATTTTCCATTTAGTAAAACAAAGGATAAAAAGGAGATTAACTAAATTCTTATGGCAAAAACGAGCGCAATACAAAGAAATTTAAAAAGAATAAAACTTGCAAAAAAATTCTTAAAGAAAAGAGAAGCTTTAAAGAAAATTATAAAAAATAAAAAATTACCTTTAACAGAGAGATTTGAAGCGCAGTTAAAACTAGCAAAAATACCAAGAAATTCAGCAAGAACAAGAATTAGAAACAGATGCGAAATAACTGGACGGCCGCATGGTGTTTATAGAAAATTAAAAATTTCTAGAATAGCGCTTCGAGAATTAGCTTCTAGTGGCAAAATTCCTGGAATGACTAAATCTAGTTGGTAAAAATTTAAGGAGGAAAATGAGTTTAACAGACCCAATAGCAGATATGATTACGAGAATTCGTAACGCACAGCTTAGAACTTTAAATACAGTAAATATTCCAAACTCTAAGCTTAGATCAAGAATTTTAGATGTTCTTAAAGAAGAAGGTTATATATCTAACTATAAAATATCATCAGATAAAAGAAATAATAAATTTTTATTAGTTGATTTGAAATATAATAATGGAGTTCCGGTAATAAGAGAAATATCAAGAGTATCAAAACCAGGTAGAAGAATTTATACAAAAGCTGACAGTATACCAAAAATTCAAAATGGACTAGGTATAGCTATCGTTTCTACCTCAAAAGGAATCATGTCAGATAATAATGCAAGATTAAAAAAAATTGGTGGTGAAATAATTTGTAGAGTATTTTAAATATTTATGTCTAAACTTGGAAAAAAACCTATAACAATACCAAAAGACACTAAAGTTAAAGTGGAAAGTGGTAAATTAATTTTAACTGGACCTAAAGGTTCACGCGAGTTAAGTATTAATGATAAAATTTTTTCTGTATCAGTAGAAAATGATAAAAATTTAGCTCTAAAAAAAAATAATAAAAGTGATACTTCAAATATCATGTGGGGAACAACGAGGAGTATAATAAATAGTGCCCTTATCGGAGTTTCTACTGGACATGAAAAGATACTTGAGTTGAGTGGTGTAGGATTTAGGGCTAATTTAAAGGGGAATTTATTAAATTTACAAATTGGTTATAGTCATGATGTATCTTATCCAATACCCGAAGGAATTAAAATTAACGTAGAAAAAAATACTATTATTAAAATTGCTGGAATAGATAAAGAATTAGTAGGTAAAGTTGCATCTGAAATAAAGATGATGAAACCAGTGGAACCTTATAAAGCAAAAGGAATTAAAGAAAGAGGACAATTTGTTTTAAGGAAAGAAGGAAAAAAGAAGTAAATGTCTAATATTGTATATAGAAAAAGAGCTCAGAAAGTAAGAAGAAAGCTTAAAAAATTTAATAGGGGAAGATTTAGATTAACAGTATTTAGGTCTTCCAAAAATATATCTGCCCAAATAATCGATGATGTTAATAAAAAAACATTGATATCATCTACTTCTAATAAAAAAGATAGTAAAAATAAGAAAAAGGTAGATAGGTCAGTTGAAGCTGCTCAAACTTTAATCAAGAAAGCAGCAGAAAAAAAGATTACCAAAGTTTATTTTGATAGAGGTAGATATAAATATCATGGTAGGATTAAATCATTTGCAGAAGCATTGAGAAAAGGAGGTTTAACCTTTTAGTTAGTCATATGGAGAATGTTGAATTAAAAGATAAGCTAGTTTCAGTAAATAGAATTACTAAAGTAGTAAAGGGTGGTAGAAGGTTCGCTTTTTCAGCCCTTGTTGTAGTTGGTAATTTTGCTGGTTCTATTGGTGTTGGTCATGCTAAAGCAAAACAAGTACCAGACGCTATTAAAAAAGCTACTCAAACAGCTAAAAATAATTTATTTAAAATACCTTTAAGGGAAGGAAGAACTTTGCATCACGATGTTTTATGCAAAGATGGCGCAGGAAAAGTTTTGTTAAGGTCAGCACCATCTGGTACAGGAATAATAGCTGGTGGACCAATAAGAGCCGCATGCGAGGTTCTTGGTATTAAAGATATAGTTGGCAAATCTATGGGATCATCTAATCCTATAAATGTTTTAAGAGCATGTATAAAAGGCTTAAAAAGTCAAAAATCTCCAAAACATATAGCTAACATCAGAGGAAAAAATATTGCCGAAATTACTAAACAAAAACAATAAAATATTATTTATGCAACTAAACACATTAAAACCAAAAATTAAAAAACAAAAGAAAAAGAGACTTGGAAGAGGAATTGGGTCTTCTAAAGGAAAAACTTCTGGAAGAGGGCATAAGGGACAAAAATCTAGATCCGGTGTTGCTATTAAAAGTTTTGAAGGTGGACAAATGCCATTATATAGAAGATTGCCTAAAAGAGGGTTTAATAAAATTAAAAAAAATAAAAATCTTGCAATAATAAGTTTATCAAAAATTGAATTAATTGTTAAAAAACATACAAGTATAATTAACGATAAAATTAATCTTACAAATTTAAAAAAAATTAAATTAATTAATAAAAAATACGATAAATTAAAGTTACTTGGACCCGGTGATCTAAAACAAAAATTAACTTTTGAAGTTAATGCAATTTCAAAATCGGCCAAAGAAACAATAGAAAAATCTGGTGGAACAGTTACTTTAATTAAATAACGTAGAAATAAAAAAAATGACAAACGGTACTAGCGATTCAGGTTTTTTTTCCAAAAGCAATGATTTAAGAAATAGAATTTTATTTACCATTTTTATTCTTGCGATCTATAGATTAGGGACTTATGTGCCTTTACCTGGTATAGATCCAGAGTCATTAAAAACATTGATGGAATCAAGTCAAAAAGGTTTGATTGGAATGTTTAATGTTTTTTCCGGTGGAGCAGTTAGCAGAATGGCTATATTTGCTTTAGGTATAATGCCATATATTTCATCTTCAATTATTATTAATTTGCTTACTGGAGTTTCAGAAACTTTTAAAAATTTAAAAAATCAAGGGGAAATTGGAAGAAAAAAAATTACTCAATACACAAGATACGGAACAGTTTTACTTGCAACAATCCAAGGTTATGGAGTATCAGTTGGACTTGAAAATTCAGGATCTGTAGTTATTGAGCCAGGTCTGTATTTTAAATTAACAACAGTAATTACTTTAGTAGCAGGAACGATTTTTTTAATGTGGCTAGGTGAACAAATAACTCAAAGAGGAATTGGTAACGGAATATCATTAATAATATTTTCTGGAATAGTAGCTGAAATACCACGTGCTTTAGCAACAACTTTTGAACTTGGTAGAACAGGAGCTTTGTCAGCTTCATTAATAATATTTATTTTTCTTCTTATAATAGTAACAGTTGCGTTTATAGTTTTTGTTGAACGAGCTGTAAGGAAAATATTAATTAATTATCCAAAAAGACAAATGGGAACAAAAATTTATGGAGGTGAATCTTCTCATCTACCTTTAAAAATTAACACCGCAGGAGTAATTCCAGCTATTTTCGCGTCGGCATTATTATTATTGCCAATAACTTTCACAAATTTTGGTTTTTCTGATACAGAAACTTTTATCGACTTTTCATCTTTGTTTTCTCAAGGAAAACCTTTGTATATGTTATTGTACGCTTCAGGTATAATATTTTTCTCTTTTTTCTACACTTCAATAGTTTTTAATCCAAAAGAGACTGCTGAAAATTTAAGAAAACACGGAGGTTATGTTCCAGGTATTAGACCTGGAGAAAGAACAGCATTTTATATTGAAGAAATTTTAACCAAATTAACTACTATTGGAGCTTTATATTTAACTCTAGTTTGTTTAATGCCGGAGTTTTTAATATCAAAGTATCCAATTCCATTTTATCTTGGAGGAACTTCCATATTAATAGTTGTTGTTGTTGCTATGGATACAGTTTCTCAAGTTCAAACAAGATTAATGAGCCAGCAATATGAGTCTTTAATTAAAAAAACTAAGTTTGGAAGATAATAAAGTGAATGTAATTTTGTTTGGACCTCCAGGAGCTGGAAAAGGAACTCAAGCTGATCACTTAGTAAAATATTTTAACCTTCATAAAATCTCCACTGGAGATCTACTCAGAAATGAAATTAATAATAAAACTGAATTAGGTAATAAAATTAAAATTATAATTGATCAAGGCAAACTTGTATCTGATGATATTATTAATAATTTAATAACCAATATTTTATCTGATAAAAAATTCTATAATCGTTTAATATTTGATGGATACCCAAGAAATATTGACCAGGCAATAAATTTAGATCACCTTGTTAAGAAATATAATCAAAAAATTTCTTGTGTACTTAGTTTAAATGTTGAAAAAGAAATAATTATTAAAAGAATTTTAGGAAGACAAACATGTTCAAAATGTGGATTAATTTTTAATGAACATTTCTACCCCTCTACAAAAGATAATCATTCATGTGGAATAAAATTTTTAGTGAAACGCTCTGATGATAATGACAAGACTATTTTAAATCGTTTAGAAACTTATTTGGTTAAAACTTTGCCTATATTAGATTATTATAAAAAACTAAATTTGCTTCATGAAATTAATGGAAAGGGAAGAATTGATCAGATTTTTAAGGAAATAAGCGCTATATTGGCTTCTTTAGAGGCTTGACTTTATAAACCTTATTTATATAAATATCGCTTTTAGATATCGGATCTCAGATTAATTATGGCACGTATAGCTGGAGTAAATATCCCACAGAATAAAGTTGTTCATGTAGCATTGACTTATATTCATGGTATAGGAAAAAAATTTTCAAACGATATATGTACAAAATTGAGTATTTCTAAAAGCAAGAGAGTTAATAGTTTAACTGAAGAAGAAGTTTTAAAAATTAGGGAATTTATAGATCAAAATTACAAAGTTGAAGGTGATTTGAGAAGAGAAATTTCATTAAATATTAAAAGACTTATAGATCTCGCAACTTATAGAGGATCTAGACATAAAAAAAAATTACCAGTAAGGGGTCAAAGAACTCATTGCAACGCAAGAACAAGAAAAGGTAAAGCAATAGCAATAGCTGGGAAAAAATTAACACCTTTAAAAAAATAAATATATGAATAAAGATTCATCAAAAAATAAAAAGGAACCAACAAAAGAAAAAATTGAAAAGCCAGAGAAGGTAAAAAAAGTAAAAAAAATTAAGAAAAATATTACTTCAGGTATTGCCTATGTTCAGGCTACATTTAACAACACAATTGTCTCTATAACTGATGATAGTGGTAATGTAATAGCATGGTCTTCAGCTGGATCTAAAGGCTTTAAGGGATCAAGAAAATCTACACCTTATGCTGCTCAAATTGCTGCAGATACAGCTGCTACAAAAGCTCAAGAACATGGATTAAAAATTCTTACAGTAAAGTTAAAAGGCCCTGGATCAGGAAGAGAAACAGCTTTAAGAGCATTGCAGTCTAGAGGTTTTAAGATTTTGTCTATAAAAGATGTAACACCAATGGCACACAATGGATCAAGGCCACCAAAAAAAAGAAGGGTATAAATAAGTATGGAAAATCCTATAATAAATCATAATTGGAAAGATTTAATTAAACCAAATAAATTAAATATACAAAGTAGCGATGATAAATCACTTACTACTGTTACCGCGGAACCCTTAGAGAAAGGATATGCTTTAACTATAGGAAATTCTTTAAGAAGAATTCTTTTATCATCAATTCAAGGTTCTGCGATTACAGCTATTCAAATTGATGGGGTTCTACATGAATTTTCATCAATTAAAGGAGTAAGAGAGGATGTAACTGATATTGTTTTAAATGTTAAACAATTATCAATTCAAGTTATGTCAGATGAACAAAAAAAATTAATATTAGATGTCAAAGGACCCGGAGAAATTAAAGCAAGAGATTTACAACCTAATCCTGATGTAAAAATTTTAAATCCTGATTTAGTTTTATGTCACTTAGATGAAAATACAAAATTTTATATGGAATTAGTTGCTAGCAGAGGAAAAGGATATCGACCAGCGGAGAAAAATAAGAAAGATGATTCACCTTTAGGACTAATAGCTATTGATTCATTATTTTCTCCAGTTAAAAAAGTTTCTTATACAGTAGAAAATGCTAGAGAAGGAAAATCTTTGGATTATGATAAATTGGTAATGAATATTGAAACTGACGGATCATTACCAGCCGAAGATGCTGTTGCATACGCAGCTAGAATTTTTCAAGATCAACTATCATTATTTGTAAATTTTGAGGAACCTGCTGAAATTGAGAAGAAACCTAAAAAAGTTGAACTTGAATTTAATAAGAATTTATTAAGAAAAGTTGATGAATTGGAACTTTCTGTTCGTTCTATGAATTGTCTTAAAAATGACAATATAATTTATATTGGTGATTTAGTGCAAAAGACTGAACCTGAGATGCTACGAACTCCAAATTTTGGTAGAAAATCACTTAATGAAATAAAAGAAGTTCTTAATTCAATGTCCCTTTATTTAGGCATGGAAATACCTAATTGGCCACCAGAAAATATAGCTGAATTATCAAAAAAATTAGAAGAAAATACTTAATATTATCATGAGACATAAATTTGGTTACAGAAAATTAAATAGAACTTCAGAACATCGTAAAGCACTATTTAAAAATATGCTTAATTCATTAATTAAATATGAGCAAATCACAACAACTTTACCAAAAGCTAAAGAATTAAAATCAAAAATTGATAAAGTTATAACATTAGGAAAAAAAAATAACTTGGCATCGAAAAAAAATTTATTTACAGAGCTACAATCAAAAACATCTGTAGATAAATTAGTAAAAATTCTGTCTCAGAGATATGAAAAACGTAACGGAGGTTATTCTAGAGTAATTAGAGCTGGTTACAGATATGGTGATGATGCTCCAATGGCAGTAATTGAATTAATAGATAGAGATATTCAAGCTAAAAAAGTCGACGTTAAGAAAAAGACTCAAGAAGTTGAAAAAACTCAACCCGAAACTAAACCAAAAGAAAACGAAAAGAAAACAAAATCTAAAAAGTAGGTTATTTATATTAGTTTTAAAATGTTACTTTAGGTAGTAACATAAAATTGTTTTTTATTATGAAGACCTTTTATATTAAAAGTGATTTTGTAAATTCACGACTCGATAGATGGTTTAAAAGATCAGTTTGTGAAGTGCCTCAATCATTAATTGAGAAAAACATAAGAAAAGGAAATATTAAAGTTAATAATAAAAAAGAAAAAAGTTCCTATAAACTTAAAGCAAAAGATGAAATTACTATTCGTAATATTAATTTTACTTCTAATAAACATAAAATAATTAATAAAAAATACGAACCTACAAAAAAAGATTTATTAAAAACATCGAGTATCTTTCTCGAAAATAATGAAAATTTTGTTGTAATAAATAAACCAGCTGGAATAGCAGTTCAATCTGGCACTAAATCAAAAAAAAATATTTTAGATATATTACGTAATACAAATGAATTTGATGGTTTTTTTCCATACACTGTGCACAGAATTGATAAAGAAACTTCCGGTATACTTATTGTTGCTAAAAATAGAAAGTATGCACAATTATTTACTTCATTATTTCGTATAAGAAAAATTCATAAAACTTACTTAGGAATTATATTGGGAGCTTTTAATGAAAATAAGGGCACTTTAAAAGATGAATTGCACTATTATGAGGGTAATAAAAAAACTAAAGCATTAGCAATTACGCACTATAAGGTTTTAGATAGTAACAATAGTTATTCATTATTAAATTTAAATCCTGAAACAGGAAGAAAACATCAGTTAAGAAAGCAATTATTACTTCATGGACATCCAATACTTGGAGATTCTAAATATAGGATCACTGAAAATTATCTAAATAAAAAAAAGAATGAATTAATGTTACATGCATATAAAATTAAATTTTCTATAGCAGGTACACGATATAATTATACAGCTGAACCACCATTAGCATTTAAAAAATATCTTAAAGAAAAGTATTTAAAAATTTATCAATAATTATTTTTTCAATATTTGAGTAATCAATTATACCTATTTTTTTGAGGCTAGTTATACCTTTATTTTTAATACCGCAAGGAATAATTCCATTGTACATCTTTAGATCGTTTTTCACATTTAATGCAAAGCCATGGTATGCGACCCATCTTTTAACTTTAATACCTATAGCTGCAATTTTCATTCTTTTATTTTTTTCTCCAACCCATATTCCAATGTTTTTTCTATCTGGATAAGATTTAATTTTATATTCATTTAATATTTCCATAATGCATTTTTCTATTTTATTGATTAATTTTCTTATATCTTTTTCTCTTTTATTTAAATTCAGAACAAAATAAACTACTTTTTGACCAGGACCATGGAAAGTATGTTTTCCGCCTCTATTTGTTTTAATCACCTTAATTTTTTTGTCTAAAAGATCTATACTTTTAGAACTTGCTCCTGCAGTATATACAGGGTAGTGTTCAAGAACCCATAATAATTCATCTTTTTTACCCAAAAAAACGTCATGTGCACGCTTCTCAAGGATCTTCATTGATTTTGTGTAATCAATTGATTTTACGCTATTTTTTACTTCTATATTCATTTTACATTTGTGATTCTAAAAAAAATCAACTAAACAGTTTCAAAATTTAATAAACATGTACTTTTATGAGTTTAACAAAAAAAATATCAGATAAAAAAGTAAATTTTGAGTTTAATAAGGAATTCATTAATCTTTTTAGTAAAAAAATCAAAGATAATGATACAAATTTTTTAGATAAAACTTTACAGGAGCTGCATCCTGCTGACTCTGCTGATATAATTGAAAATTTAATTCCTGAGGATAGATCTAAGCTTATTGAATTAGAAGGCTTTAGGTTAGATCCTGAAATTTTTATAGAATTAAACGAATCTATTCAAACAGAAGTATTTATACTTTTGTCTATAGAGTCTATAGCAAATATTCTTAAACATTTAGAATCAGACAATGCTTTAAAAATTTTAGAAAATTTAGATGAAAAGAAGAAAAATACAGTATTAGATAAGCTTCCTCCAAAAGATAGATTTTTACTTCAAGAAGGACTTAAATCACCAGAGGATTCTGCTGCCAGAATAATGCAAAGAGAATTTACAGCAATACCCAGCAATTGGTCAGTAGGACAAACTATTGATTATTTAAGAGAGAATAAAGATTTACCTGAAGAATTTCTAGAAATTTTTATTGTTGATAGTAATTTTAAACCCATTGGTACAGTCCCTTCATCAAAAGTTTTGCGGACTCCGAGAGAATCAAAAATGAATTCAATAATGAATGAAACGCAGGTTCTTATACCAGTCAGCATGGACAAAGAAGAGGTTGGTCATATTTTTGAAAATTATAATCTAGTTTCAGCCGGAGTTGTTGATAAAGATGATAAATTAGTAGGAATGATTACTGGTGATGATGTATTTACCGTTCTTAAAGAAGAAGCTGAAGAAGATGTGTTAAGACTAGCCGGAGTAGGAGATGAAGAAATTACTGATAGTGTTTTACAAAAAACTAAGAGAAGATTTAATTGGCTATTACTAAATTTGTTTACAGCTTTATTAGCTACATGGGTAATAAGCAAATTTGGTGCAACAATTGAGCAAATGATAGCCTTGGCATTTTTAATGCCAATAGTCGCTTCAATGGGAGGAAATGCTGGTATGCAGACCTTGGCTGTTACTATTAGAGCTCTAGCAACAAAAGAATTATCGTCAGGAAATTTTGGAAAGATTGTATCTAAGGAATTTGTTATAGGAATTTTAAATGGAATTATTTTTGCTATTATTACAGGAGTAATTGTTCAATTGTGGTTTAAAGAATTTAATTTATCGATTTTAATAGCAGCTGCCATGGTATTAAATATGATAGTAGCTGGCTTGTTCGGTATCTTAGTCCCAGTAACTCTTAAAAAATTTAATATTGATCCAGCTATTGCATCAAGTGTTTTTGTTACTACAATTACTGATGTAATTGGTTTTTTATCTTTTTTAGGTTTGGGAGCTTACTTTTTTTATAGTTAGAAATTATCAATTAATCTTGTCGATCTAAGGTTGTATGCAATAAAAATTTTGAATCTCTTTTCTTTTTTATAAGGTTTTATAATTTTATTAATATCTAAAACTTTAATATAATCTATTTTATTTACACCAATTTTAGTAATTATTTTTTTAATTTTATCAAAAGAAATTTTATTTTTTATTAACATATTTTTTTTATTTTTCAAAATATTATATACCATCGAAGCAACTTTTTTTTCTTTTAAAGACAATAAATAATTTCTTGATGATAACGCAACTCCATTTTTTTCTCTGATTGTTTTACATCCAATTATTTTAATTTTTGGATAATTTTCTTTAACAAAATCTTTAATTAAAATTAGTTGTTGCATATCTTTATTGCCAAGATATATTTTTTTTGGGTAAATTATTTTAATAAATCTGTTTATAATGTCTACTACGGCTTTAAAGTGTCCAGGTCTATTTTGACCACATAATTTTTTTTCAAAAGAATTTATTTTAATTTTTTTATCTGGTCCATTAGAGTATATTTGTCTTGTGATAGGTAAATAAAGTATATCAACTTTTAATTTTTTTAATTTAGATATATCACTTCTTAAATTTCTAGGATATTTTTTAAAATCACTTTTTCTATTAAACTGAGGCTTGTTAATATATATAGATACAATAATTTTTTTACATTCATTTTTGCACCTTTTTATTAAAGAAATATGACCATTGTGGATAGTACCCATAGTAGGCACAAAACCTAAGTTTGTTTCATTGTATACAATTTTTGTAAGTTTATTTTTGTCTGAAATTATTTTCATTTGTAAATTTTAAATATTATATGTAAAAGAAAGCAATGATTAAACAGGCTATTATTCCATTAGCTGGATTAGGAACTAGATTATTACCTTTAACAAGTGTTATTCCAAAAGAGCTACTACCGATAAATGGCAAACCCGGATTAGAATATATATTGGATGAATGTCTACAATCAGGAATAACAGAAGTTATATTTATAATATCAAAAAAAAAGAGAGCAATTAAACAATATTTTTACAATGATTCTTTTTATAAAAAAATAATTAAAAAAAAGAAAAATATGAGATTAATAGAAGAATATAAAAAAATAAAAAAATATAAAAAAGTGATAAAATTTGTTTATCAGGATTCACCAAGAGGAACAGGAGATGCAGTGCTAAAATGTAAAAATTTAATTAAATCAAATTTTTTTTTAATGTTGATGCCAGATGATTTAATAATTAAAAATAATTGTTCAAAATCAATGATAGCTTTACACAAAAAGTATAAAGCATCAATAATAGCTTCGAAAAGAGTAAAAAAAAATAATGTTTCAAGATGGGGAATTTTAAAAGTTAAAAAAATTAATAATAGAGATTTTATTATTAATGATGTTATAGAAAAACCAACTGTAAAAAAAGCTCCATCAAGACATGCTGTTATTGGAAGGTATATTTTACCTAAAAAAATATTTAAAATTTTAGAAAAACAAAAACCAGGTCAAAATGGTGAAATTCACATCACGGATTCTATTAGAACATTAATATTAAGTGAAAATAAATTTATTGGCCATATTTTTGCTGGAAAGTATTTAGATTGTGGAACAATGAAAGGCTATATAAATTCAACATTAGAAATTTCAAAATACAATTTATGAAAATATGTATGGTAGGCACAGGTTATGTTGGTTTAGTAAGTGGAGCTTGTTTCGCTGATCTTGGAAATATAGTTTATTGTGTTGATAAAGATAAAAATAAAATTGATAAATTAAATTCTGGTGAGATTCCAATTTATGAACCTGGGTTAAACGAAATTGTTAAAAAAAACTATCAATCAAATAGATTAAAATTTACTCAAGATTTAAGTAAAGCAGTAAAATTCTCTGACATAATATTCATATGTGTAGGTACCCCTAGTTTGAAAAAAAACAAATCCGCAGATTTGAGTTTTGTTTTTAATGTAGCGAAAGAAATTAGTAAAAATATTAATAAATTTAAAATTATTGTGACTAAATCAACAGTTCCAGTAACAACGGGAGATAAAATAGAAAAGATAATTTTGAAAAGAAAAAGTAAAAAATTATTTGAGGTTGTTTCAAATCCCGAATTTTTACGTGAAGGTGACGCTGTAAGAGATTTTAGATTTCCTGATAGAATAGTAGTGGGCTCTAATAATAAAAAAATAATTAAAAAATTAGAATCTTTATATGAACCATTAATAAAAAAAGGTTGTATATTTTTTTCTACAAATAGAAGAGGTGCAGAAATGATCAAATATGCATCTAATGCTTTTTTAGCTACAAAAATATCTTATATTAATGAAATTGCTAATTTCTGTGAAAAAACTCATGTAAATATTGAAGATGTATCTTTAGGAATGGGCTTAGATAAGAGGATAGGAGGTCGTTTCTTACGTGCAGGTCCTGCTTATGGAGGATCATGCTTTCCAAAAGACACAAAGGCAATTACTGTTACAGCTGATTCTTATAATACAAATCTCTCAATAATCAAATCCGTCATTAAATCAAATTCCAATAGAAGAATGTTGCTGATTAAAAAAATTGAGAAAATTTTATCAAACAAGATAAAGAATAAAAAAATTACAGTTTTAGGAGTCACATTTAAACCCAATACTGATGATATGAGGGAGTCTACAAGTTTATTAATGATACCATACTTGAATAAAAATGGTGCTAAAATAGCTTACTATGATCCTTCAGGAGAAAAAAAAGTATTTAATAAACTGAAAAATGTATCATTTTCAGAGAATATCATTGATGCATGTTCAAAGGCTGATTTAATTATTATTCATACAGAATGGGATGAATTTAAAAGTATTGATTTTAAAAAGATATGTAAAAATAAAAATTTAAAAATTTATGATATGAGAAATTTATACTCTTCTGATAAAATGATAAAATCAGGGATAAAATATTATTCTATAGGAAGATAATGTTAAAGAGTTTCAAATATAGCATCAATTTCAACAGCAACACCTAAAGGTAAAGAATTAGTGCTTACCGCAGCTCTTGCATGCTTCCCGTTATCACCAAAAACAGCTGACAATAATTCAGAAGCAGGATTTATAACTTTAGGTTGATCTACGAAATCATCCGTAGAATTTACAAAGCCAGTAATTTTTATACAGCTTTTAATTTTATTAAGATCTCCATTAACAGCTTTTTTAGCTTGAGCTAATATATTTATGGCGCAAAATTTTGCAGCTTTTTGACCATCCTCTAGTGATAGGTCTTTACCAATTTTACCTTTTATTGGTTTACCATCTTTTCCTATAGGCAACTGTCCTGAAATAAAAATTAGTTTACCTGTTTTTTTAAAAGCAACATAAGCTCCAACAGGATCTGGTGCGGTAGGTATTTCTATGTTTAATTTTTTTAAATTTTCAGAGATAGACATTAATTTTTTTTAGCTTGTTTACATTTAATTTTAGCAACTAAGCCTGTAAAAGTTTTAGAGCTATACTCATCACAAGATTTATTCGGGTCAAATTCTTTCTTTTTTTTTTCTTTCCATGACAAAGATTTAAAAAATCCCTTTTTTTCAGATACTTCTAAACCATTTTTACATCTTCTATAATCTGCTAATCCAGACAAAGTTTTTGTAGAATATTGTGAACAATCTTTATCACCCCACACTTTACCAATAAGTTTATCCTCGCCAGCTTTGATTTTATTTTTTATTTTTTCAATCTTAGATTCAGCAAATGCAATATCAGTTAAAAATAAAAAAAATAATATATATAAAAACTTTTTCATTTTGTTCTTCTTTTTCCTTTCTTGTTTTTATCATATTCTTTTCTTTTCTCAATTAAAATTAAAGCATCATCCATTGTTAATTCAGCTGGGTCTTTTTCTTCAGGTATTGTAGCATTGATAGATTTATATTTAATATAAGGTCCAAATTTTCCTTTCATGACTCTTACAGGTTTCTTGTCTTCAGGATGTTCACCTAAATTTTTAATTTCAGATGAAGAAACTCTACCAGGTTTAGCTTCAGCTATCATGGTAACAGCTCTATTTAAACCTATAGTAAATATATCTTCAACTGATTCAATTCTTGCAGATTTATTTTCGCATTTTAAATAAGGTCCAAATCTACCTGAGTTTAAAGTAATATCCTTTCCTGTATCAGGGTGTTGACCAATTACTTTAGGTAATGAACATAAAAAATTTGCTCTTTGCAAGTCTATTGATTCAATCGAGATACCTTTTGGAATCGAAACATTCTTAAAATTATTATCTTGTTCTTTTTTTTTCTTATTCTTTTTGGTTATTTTAATTTCTTCATCAGTAGCTTCAGGCACTTTTTCATATTGAATGTACGGACCAAATCTGCCTACTTTTAAATACATATCATTACCATTTTCATGCTTTCCAATTAATTTTGGTTCTGCTAATTGTGATTGCTGTGCAGCCTTTGCTTTTGATAAAGGCCTCGTAAATTTACATTCTGGATAATTTGAGCAACCAATAAAAGCGCCTCCACGGAAACTATTTTTTAAACTTAATTGTCCATTCGCACAAAGCTTGCATTTTCTATCAATATTACCATTATTATCTCTATCAAATATTAAGGTACCTAGGCTATCATTCAATAGATCTAAAACTTCTCTTGTTCTTTTTTCCTTAACCTCAGTAACATTTTGATTAAAGTCCTTCCAAAACATTTCTAAAACTTTAATCCATCCTTCTTTTCCTGAAGTGATCTCATCTAATTGATTTTCTAATCCAGCAGTAAAATTATAGTCTACATATTTAGAAAATAGTTTTTCCAAAAAAGCTGTTATTAATTTTCCTCTATCTGTAGGATGAAATCTTTTATTTAAAATTTCAACATAACCTCTGGTAGATATTACAGAAATAATACTTGCGTATGTAGAAGGTCTTCCAATACCTAATTCTTCAAGTTTTTTTACTAAACTTGCTTCCGAATATCTAGGCGGCGGCTGAGTAAAATGCTGTTCATCCATAAGAAACTCAATATTAACAGGACCATTTGTCATTTTAGGTAAAATGCTTTCACCATCTTCTTTTTTAGGATCTTTATAAACTTTTAAATAACCATCAAATTTAATTACTGATCCAGTAGTTTTTAAAATAGTTTCTTTGTTATCAGATGTAATTGTAATTGTGTTTCTATCAAATTGCGCTGATTGCATTTGAGAGGATAAAGCTCTACTCCAAATTAGATCATACACTTTATATTGATCTGGACTTAAATATTTTTTTACTTTTTCAGGTGATTTATCAATATCAGTAGGTCGTATTGCTTCGTGAGCTTCCTGAGCATTCTTTGCTTTTTTACCAGAATAATTTAGAGGGTCTTTAGGAAGGTATTCATTTCCATATGCATTTTTAATAAAATTTCTAAAATTAGACACAGCTTCTTCAGATATGTTTGTTCCATCGGTTCTCATATATGTGATTAAACCTATAGTTTCGCCATCAATTTCAATTCCTTGATAAAGTTTTTGAGCAATTTGCATTGTTCTTGATGCACCTAAACCCAGTCTTCCAGAGGAAACTTGCTGAAGCGTTGAAGTAGTGAAAGGACCAGATGGATTTCTACTTACAACTTTTGATGATATATCGGAAATACTAAAATTCATTTTTTTAATTCGTTCAGCAGCAGTATTAATGTCTTCTTTATTTTTAAATGAGAATTTTTCAACTTTGTTCCCTTCTAGTTGCGAAATATTAGATGTTATTGTATTATTGTTTTTGTCCTTAAAGTTTACCTTTAAAGTCCAGAATTCCTTGGGGTTAAACAATTCAATCTCATGTTCTCTTTCGGTAATCAATTTCAAAGCAACAGACTGGACACGTCCAGCAGATTTGGATCCTGGTAGTTTAGTCCACAAAATAGGAGAAATATTGAATCCAACTAAATAGTCTAATGCTCTTCTAGCCATGTAAGCGTTGACTAGAAGTGGCTCAATATCTCTAGGGTTTTCTATACCTTTCATAACAGCTTTTTTTGTAATTTCATTGAAAACTACTCTCTCTATCTTCTTATCTTTTAATAATTTTTTTTGATCTAATACTTCTTTAACATGCCAAGCAATAGCCTCACCTTCACGATCAGGGTCAGTTGCTAAAATTATTTTACTTGAGTCTGCTGCAGTATCTGTGATTTCTTTTAAATATTTTTTTGAAAAAGAATCTATTTCCCAAAGCATTTGAAAATTATTTTCAGGATCTACAGATCCATTTTTTGACGGAAGATCTCGTATATGTCCGTAACTAGCTAAAACTTTATAATCTTTACCAAGATATTTATTAATAGTTTTAGCTTTTGCTGGACTTTCTACAACTACAAGGTTCATTTGTATTCCTTAAGAAACTTTAGTGTCAAATATAATTTGTTTTGTCAATTTAAGGTTTAAAAGATAGTAAAAAATGGCTTTATACTTAGATTCTTATTTTCTTTTCATTTTTGTTTTTAAGGTTTGATATATTTTTTCTATGGGAGAATATAATTAAAATAAAAAAAATAAATAGTATTTTTGAATCAACAATACCTGTAGATGACAAAAATTCTGTAGAATTTATAAAAGTTTCTTTAATGAAATTAACAATAAAAACAGTCAATGAAGCAAACATCGATGATACAGAAGAATATTTAAATATTAGTGATATTACCAACCAAGTGAAAGCAAATAAGAAAAATAATTGCAATGAAAGAGCTGCAAGTATTCCCACATAAGTAGCAACTCCTTTACCACCTTTAAATTTTAACCAAATTGGAAAAAGATGTCCCAAAAAGGCTAACATGCAAGATAATTCAATTAATTCAGGAAAATATTTTGCAGAAATAAAAACTGGAATATAACCTTTTAAAATATCTAAGATAAGAGTAACAGCAGCTAAAAATTTATTTCCTGTTCTTAGCACATTTGTCGCTCCAATATTTCCAGAGCCAATATTTCGTACGTCTATCTTTCCAAAAATTTTTGTAACTAAAAAGCCAAATGGCACAGAACCACTTAAATAGGAAAATAAAGCAACTAAAATAATATCCATTATAAATTAAATTCTTTCGTATGCTAATTCTCCTTTTATAAAAGTTTTTAATACCTGTCCTTGTAATTTTCTATTTTCGATCGGTGTATTTTTAGATTTTGATTTAAGTTTATTTTTATTAACTACCCACGGTTTATTTAAATCAAATACACATAAATCAGCATCACTTCCTTTTTCAATGCTACCTTTATTAATACCTAAGATTTTGGCAGGATTTGAAGTAATTGAAGCTATTAATTTATTAAGTTTAACAGATTTATTATGAAAAAGTTCTAGCGCTAAAGGAAGTAAAGTTTCAACACCTGTAGCACCTGTTGCTGCTTGAGAAAATGTTAATCTTTTTGATTCTTCATCTTCAGGTTTGTGATCCGACACTATAACATCTATTATCTCATCATTGATTGCTTTAACTAAAGACTGCCTATCATTTTCTGTTCTAAGAGGAGGGGAAAGTTTTAAAAAAGTTCTAAACTCACCTATATCATTTTCATTAAGTGATAAATTATTAATTGATACTCCAGTAGTAAAAATTTTACCTTCGTTTTTTGCTTTTTTTATTACTGAAATCGTTTTTTCAGAAGATATTTGTGAAATATGATATCTACAAAAATATTCTTCAAGAAATGATAAATCTCTTTCAACAATAATTTTTTCAGCTAAAAAAGGAATCCCTTTTAATCCTAATCTCGTAGAAATTTCACCTTCGTTTATTAATCCACCATTGGATAAAATATTATCCTCAGCGTGTTGCATAATCAAAGATTCTGATTGACTAGCAAAATTCATGATTCTTGACATTACCTGTGGATCTTGAACAGTTTTTATTCCATCTGTAAAAGCAACTATTCCTTTTCTTTTAAGAAGTCCAAATTCTGTCATTTGTTTACCATCTGCATTTTTTGTTAATGTAGCTGCTGGAAATATATTGATTCTTGATTTATCTCTACCTCTACGTTTTAAAAAATCTACCATTGAAACATTATCTATTACTGGAGAAGTATTAGGCATAGAAACCACTGATGTAACTCCTCCAGATAAAGCTGCATTACTTAAAGTTCGAAAATTTTCTTTGTATTCATATCCTGGCTCTCCTACAAAAACTCTCATATCGACAATACCAGGTATTAATACTTGTTTTTTTAGGTCTATTTTTTCAGCCGAAGAAGGCAGATTACCATTAGCTACTTTTTTTCCGACAGCTTTAATTAAACCATTGGAATCAATAATTAGACCGCCTATTTCATCAATTTTATTTTTTGGATCAATTATTCTTGCGTTAATTAAGTATTTTTCTTTCATTATCTTCTTTTACAAAAAATTTTTAAACATGCCATTCTTACAGCTACACCAAGTTCAACTTGTTCTCTTATTACACTTCTATTAATGTCATCAGCAAGATTAGTATCAATCTCCACGCCTCTATTCATTGGACCTGGATGCATTATTAATGCATTTTTTTTTGCTAAATTTAATTTATCAGGAGTTAAACCAAAATATTCATAATACTCTCTGGCAGATGGTAAAAAAGATCCTTGCATTCTTTCATTCTGCAATCTTAACATCATGACAATGTCGCAATTATCCAACCCCTTTTTCATATTTGTGAAAGATTTTACTCCAAGACGTTCGATAGAATGAGGAAGTAAAGTTTTTGGAGCTACAACATTTACTTCTGCCCCCAACATATTCATTAAATATATATTTGATCTTGCAACTCTAGAATGAAGTATATCTCCACATATTGCTATTTTTAATCCTTCAACTTTACCTCTTCTGTTAATTATTGTTAATGCATCTAACAAAGCTTGTGTAGGATGTTCTCTTCTTCCGTCACCAGCATTTATAACTGCACAATTTACTTTTTGTGATAATAAATTTGGAGCTCCTGAATCTTGATGTCTTATTACAATTATGTCGGGATGCATCGCATTCAATGTCATTGCTGTGTCAATTAAAGTTTCACCTTTTTTAATAGCAGAGTTAACGATGTTCATAGACATTACGTCTGCGCCAAGTCTTTTTCCTGCGAGTTCAAAAGAACTTTGAGTTCTTGTAGAGGGTTCAAAAAATAGATTAATTTGAGTTTTTCCTCTTAAAATATCTATTTTTTTTGAAGAGCTTTTATTTAGAGTTATAAATGTCTTGGCCTGTTTTAATATGTCGGAAACTTGGGAAAAAGAAAGATCTTGTATACCTAAGAGGTGATTTTGTTCTAATTTAACAGCTTTAAGTTTTTTAATTACAGCCATTAAAATCAACTCTATAGCCCTTTGCAGGTAACTATGCAAGCATTTTAATCAATTTGATAAATAATCTATAGCACCTTGCAGTATAAATGCTGCTGCGTTCATATCTAATTTACTTACTCTGTTGCTTATATTAGTCCCCAATTCTTTAGTTATTTTAAAGCTTCCTTCGCTAGAAAGTCGCTCATCCCACATTGTGATAGGAATAGTAATATTTTTTGATAAATTTTTAGCAAAATCGTTGGTAGATTGTGATGATTTACCTAAAGAACCATCCATATTAATAGGGTTTCCAATAACGATTCCTTTTATATTACTTTCATTAATAATTTCGTTTATCTGATTTATTAAAATATCAAATTTACTTTTTTGTATAGTTTTCAGAGGAGTAGCTATCTTTTTTTTTTCATCACAAATAGCGAATCCTAGGTTCTTATTACCATGGTCGATTCCTAACAATCTAGAATTGTTTCCTATAATTGTCTTAAATTCATCAATACTGAGTATATTGTATGTTTTCATCTTAAATGCTATTTTCCTTACTTATTTGCCAATAATCTCAAATGTCAATAGATAAAGATACAGTAAAACACATATCAAAATTAGCAAGAATTTCATTAGATGAAAATAAGGTGGAAAGTCTATCTAAAGACCTAACTTCAATAATGAAATTTATTGAGAGTTTAAACAAACTCAATACAGATAAAACAACTCCATTAACATCTATCATAAATGCTTCACTTAAATCTAGAAAAGATGAAGTGAAAGATGGAAAAATAAGAGATCAAATATTGAAAAATTCTCCAGAAAAAAATGATGAATTTTTTGTAGTTCCAAAGGTTATTGAATAAAATGTCTAAAATTTCAGAATTATCTCTTACAAAAATAGTAAATGGAATTAAAAAAAAGGATTTTTCATCAGAGGAAGTTACAAAGTCATTTATTGACAATTCTAAAAAGTCTAAAAAATTAAACACATATATTACCGAATGTTTTGATGAAGCGTTAAAATTTTCAAAAAATTTTGATAAAAAAAAAGATTACAAGGGTTTGTTGTCAGGTGTTCCTATTGCTGTTAAAGATTTGTTTTGTACAAAAAACGTTAAAACCACAGCTGGTAGTAAAATATTACATAATTTCATTCCAACATATGAATCAACAGTTACTAGCAATCTTTGGTCTCAAGGTGCTTTTTTATTAGGAAAATTAAATTGTGATGAATTTGCTATGGGCTCTTCTAACGAAACAAGCTTTTTTGGAAATGTAAAAAATCCTTATGGTGAAAAATTAGTTCCTGGAGGCTCATCAGGAGGTTCAGCTTCTGCTTTAGCGGCAGGTCTTACTCCAGCAACTATTGGAACTGATACTGGTGGATCTATCAGACAACCAGCTTCTTTTACTGGAACAGTTGGATTAAAACCTACATACGGAAGATGTTCAAGATGGGGAATAGTTGCATTTGCATCATCATTAGATCAAGCAGGACCCATGACTATTAACGTAGAAGATAGCGCCTTGCTATTACAAGCTATGTCAGGATACGATTCAAAAGATTCTACATCTGTAGATAAAAAAGTTGAGAATTATTCTTCAAATTTGACTGATAAAATTAAAGGTTTAAAAATAGGTATACCTAAAGAGTATAGAGTTGATAAAATGCCAACAGAAATAGATGATCTTTGGAAAAAAGGTATAGAATATTTGAAAGATGCTGGGGCAATAATAAAAAATATTTCGCTAGAACATACAATGTATGCATTACCTGCTTATTATATAGTTGCTCCTGCAGAAGCATCTTCTAATTTAGCTAGATATGATGGAGTTAAGTACGGTCACAGGGCTAGAGGAAAAAATTTAATCGAAATGTACGAGAATACTAGGTCAGAAGGTTTTGGTAATGAGGTAAAAAGAAGAATTTTAATAGGAACATATGTGTTATCTTCTGGTTATTACGATGCCTATTATTTAAAAGCACAAAAAGTTAGGAAATTAATTAAAAATGATTTTGATAAAGCATTTAAGGACGTAGATGCTATTTTGACACCATCAACGCCTAGCTCAGCGTTTAAAATAGGAGATAAATCTGACGATCCTGTTTCAATGTATTTAAATGATATTTTTACGGTGCCTGTAAATTTATCAGGTTTACCAGCAATTTCTGTTCCAGCAGGTTACGATAAAAATAATTTACCATTGGGGCTACAGCTTATTGGAAAAGCATTTGATGAACAGACGATATTAAATTTGTCTTTGGCTATAGAAAAAAGGGCTAATTTTAAGAAAAATTATAAGATTTGGTGGAGTTAATGACAGAAAAAAAATTTGATTATTATATAAGTGGAGAGAAAGACAAGTGGGAAGTAATTATAGGCCTAGAAGTTCATGCTCAAGTTTTATCTCAATCTAAACTTTTTTCCTCATCGTCAACAAAATTTGGGAGCGAGCCTAATACTCAGGTAAGCCTAGTTGACTCTGGATTTCCTGGTATGCTTCCAGTCATTAATCAATTTTGTGTAGAACAAAGTATTAAAACTGGCTTGGGTTTAAAAGCAAAAATAAATTTAAACTCCGTTTTTGATAGAAAAAATTATTTTTATGCTGATTTACCTCAGGGTTATCAAATCTCACAATATAAAAATCCTATAGTGGGCGAAGGTGAGGTTATCCTAGATATGCCATATGGTATAAAAAAAATTGGAATTGAACGTCTTCATTTAGAACAAGATGCGGGAAAAAGTATACATGATATGGATCCTGAAAACTCGTTCGTAGATCTTAACCGATCTGGAGTTGCATTAATGGAAATTGTTAGTAAGCCAGATTTAAGATCACCTCAAGAAGTAAATTTTTATATAAAAAAGTTAAGATCAATTATGCGTTATCTAGGAACTTGCGATGGAAATATGCAAGAAGGATCTTTGAGAGCAGACGTTAACGTTTCAGTAAGGAAGATTGGAGACAAGAAGTTTGGTACCAGATGTGAAATTAAAAATGTTAATTCAATTAAATTTATGGAAATGGCCATTGAATATGAAGCTAATAGACAGGTACAACTATTAGAATCTGGTAAAATTATAGATCAGGAAACAAGATTATTCGACACAAAAAAAAATTCTACTAGGTCTATGCGTTCTAAAGAAGATGCTCATGACTATAGGTACTTTCCGGATCCAGATTTATTACCACTCAATTTAGATAAAGGTTTAATTGATAAACTAAAAAAAGAACTTCCAGAATTACCTGATCAAAAGAAAGAAAGATTTATAAAAGAACATAATTTATCTTCGTATGAAGCAAACATACTAGTTTCTGAAAAGGAAATTTCAGATTATTATGAGGAAGTAATTAAAGGTTGTGATAAAAAATTGGCCACTAATTGGATTACAGTTGAACTATTTGCAGTTTTAAATAAATATAATATTTCAATAACTCAATCACCTATAAGTGCCAAGAATCTATCTTCATTAATTAAAATGATTACTTCAGGAAAAATTTCAGGAAAAATAGCAAAGGATGTTTTTGAAAAAATGCAGTCTGGTGATAAGGATCCAAAACAAATCGTTGAAAAAGAAGGTTTATTACAACAAAGTGACCCTAAAGAATTGGAAAAAATAATAGTTACCGTGATCTCAAAAAATCAAGATAAAGTAACACAATATAAATCTGGTAAAGAAAAACTTTTTGGTTATTTTGTTGGTGAAGTAATGAAAGCATCTAAAGGTAAAGCTAATCCACAATTAGTAAATGAGATTCTTAAAAAGAAACTCCACTAAATAAAATGGGATCAACTCTTCCAATAACAAAAGAAATTGAGAACTATATTAGCAATCATTCTCTTGAATTAACAACGGTTCAAAAGGAAATAATTTCGTACAATAACAGTTTAGGTGATATCAAAAGAATGCAAATTTCTACATCACAATGCCACTTTTTGCATTTAATTATTAAAATCTCGAATATAAAAAAAATTTTAGAGATAGGAACTTTCACAGGTTTAAGTGCTCTAACCATGTCTTTATCTTTACCTAGTGGTGGAGAGTTGATTACCCTAGATAAAAATGAAGAAAGAAACAAAGTTGCATCCAGTTTTTTTAAAAAAGCAAAACAAGAAAACAAAATTAAATCAATCATTGGTTCAGCGCTAGAAAGCATAACTAATTTAAAAAAAAAAAAGCAAAAATTTGATCTTGTTTTTATTGATGCAGATAAAGAAAATTATAAAAATTATTACAATCAATCATTAGATTTAATAGAAAAAAACGGTTTGATTATAGTTGATAATGTTTTATGGCACGGTGAAGTTGTTGATACGAAAAAACAAGATAAGTTAACCACAGTGATCAGGGAATTTAATATTTACGTAAATAGAGATAAAAGAACAGAAAATCTAATCATTCCTGTTGGTGATGGCCTCACAGTTTGTAGAAAGCTGTAATGTATTTTATTTCAGGATTTTACAAGTTTAAAAAAATATCAAATATAGAAAAAAATAAAAAGATTATACAAGTATATTTTATTAATAAAGGTATTAGAGGATCTATAATCATTTCAAAAGAAGGAATTAATGGAACAATATCAGCTAAGAGGAAAATTTTAGATGAAGCTATAAATAAAATAAAAAAAACTTTTATGTTTAGTAAATTTGATAACATAAATTTTTCTAAGTGTAGGTATCAACCCTTTCATAGAGGAAAAATTAAAATAAAAAAAGAAGTTGTTCCTATGGGGATAAAAATCTCAAAGAGGAAGTCTAAAAATCATGTAGATCCCACGAAATGGAATAAACTAATAAGAGATAATAATACTTTTTTATTAGATGCACGAAAGCCTTTTGAATACAAAGTCGGTACATTTAGGAGATCAATAAATCCAAACATTAATAACTTTCGTGAATTTCCAAGTTATCTAAAAAATTTAGATAAAGAAAAAACTATAGCAATGTTTTGTACTGGAGGAATAAGATGTGAGAAGGTAAGTGCTTTTCTTGAAAAAAAAGGATTTAAAAACGTTTTTCAGTTAAAGGGTGGAATTATAAATTACTTAAAAAAAATAAAAAAAAAAGAAAGTTTATGGAAAGGTGAATGTTATGTTTTTGATAATAGGATTTCAATTAAACATAGATTGATACCTGGTTCTTTCTCAATGTGCAGCGGATGCAGAAAGCCAATTTCACCAAAAGATAAAAAATCAAAAAAATATGAAGAGGGAGTATCATGTCCAAATTGTCACGATCATCTAAAACCTTCACAAAAAGAAAGATTCAGGATGAGACAAAGACAAATAAATCTTGCTAAAGAACGTGGAAAAAAGCACATATTCCAAAAAGAATTTTAAAAATGAATTTATTAAAAGACAATATTCCAAAATTAGTTCGAAAACTTGCTTTGCCTGCTATGGTGGGAACTCTTTTTCAAACACTTTATAATATTGTAGATACTTTCTTTGCTGGAAAAATATCACCCGAGGCATTATCAGCATTAAGCAAGTCTTTCCCTATTTACTTTATAATAGTTGCTACATCTATTGGTGTTACTGTAGCTGGTACTGCATTGATTGGAAATAGTATTGGTGAAAAAGATAAAGATAAAACTCTAAATTATTTTACACATATTATTTTTTATGGAATTTTAGTTTCTATAATTATTACCTATTTAGGATTATCTTACGCTGAAAAAGTATTTTACTTAATGGGATCAACCAATGAAGTTATTTCTTTAGGCCTTGAGTATACAAATGTTATTTATTTAGGTTCAGTACTTTTTATTTTAGTTGTTGCATTAAATTCATTTTTACATGCTGAAGGAGATACAAAAACTTATCGAAATGTTTTAGTATTATCTTTCTTTCTTAATATTATTTTAAACCCAATTTTAATTTTTGGTTTTCTTTTTATACCGGCAATGGGAGTGAAAGGTATTGGTATTGCAACTATAATTGCTCAATCAGTGTCATTAATTGTCATTCTGCTTAAGGTTTTAAAAAATAATAGAGTAAAAGAGATAAATAAAAATTTTTTAATACCCAAATTTATTTTTTTTAAAAACATTTTTTTTCAATCTATGCCCATTACCGTGTCTATTTGTGGCTATGCATTAGCTGCAGCAATTATTTTTACCTATGTAGGGCAATCAGGAGAATATGCTGCCGCAGGTTATGGAGCAGGAACCAGAATTGAGCAGGTAGTTCTCCTTCCTATTTTAGGAATCAATACAGCAATTATATCAATAATAGCTCAAAATTACGGAGCTAAAAATTTTAATAGAATAAAGGAAACTTATATTACCGCCATTAAATATGCTTTTATGATAATGGTTATTTCTGGAATAATTGTTTTCATAACGGCAGGTATTATTACAAGTATTTTTTCGAATGATCCTGAAGTAATAGAATATGGAAAAAGGTATTTAAAAATTTCAGCATTTGTTTTACCTGCATACCCAGTTTTCTTTCTATCAAATGGTTTTTTTATGGCTTTAAAAAAATCAGAGATGGCTATGATTTCCAATTTTTTTAGAAATGTGCTTAATCCTATAGTAGTATTTTATATAGCAAAATATATTGATGCGAGTTTTAATACCTTTTTTTGGATATGGGTAGGAATCAATTGGTTTTTCTCGATTTCATATTTCTTGATTATTATCTATTATTTTAAAAATAGATTAGGCAAATCTAGAGCTATCCTTAATCCAAGCCCATAAGTGATCAGAAAAAGATCTTCTAACATAAAGATCAACATTTTCCTTTGTTTTTCTATGTATAGTTACATCAATATGATTAAGTAAGGTTTGAACTACTTTGTTATCTCCAAAATTTTCTGAATTAAAATCAAATGGAGATCCTTTAGAAAGTATTTCAAAAATATTAGAGCCAGTTAAATTAAATATAGTGTAATGGTCACTAACATTTGTGACAGCACCTAAATTTGTTTTTGAAATATCTTTAAATAATAATTGTGCCAATTCATAGTCATTAGATTCTTTATCTACAGTATCATTTGAAACTAAAAGCCATTCATTAGGCCCTAACCACATACATGTGATTTGTTCTTTAGTAGAAGTGGAGCAAGGTTCATTTGGTAGAATCATTCCTAATATTTTTCCAGCTTTACTAACAAAATCTTTATTTTCTAAGTCACCTCGTAAATTAATTTTTGCTACAGGTGTCTTTTCCTTCATTGAAAAATTATTATAAGTATGACTTTCTGTAATTGGCGATGTAAAATTAAGCATTTAATCTCTTACCTTCTTTATCTAAAAAAATTGTATCTGAAACTATTACCTCTATGGTTTTGTTTGGCATAGGAACATAAAGTTTTTTTCCTTTTAATTTTTTTCCATTTTTAACAACTGCTAATGCAATAGATTTATTTAAATTAGGACTATAGTAGCTTGATGTTACATGTCCGATCATGTCCATGGGAGGTTTATTTTTAACTTCTGCTACTATCTGTGCTCCTTCTTCAAGAATCTCTTTTGGATCATTAGTTAATAAACCTACATATTGTTTTCTATCTTCCCTCATTGTATCTGATCTATATAAGGATCTTTTTCCTATAAAATCATATTTCTTTTTACTAACTATCCAATCCATTTGTAAATCTACAGGAGTAACAGTTCCGTCTGTTTCTTGACCTACTATTATGAAACCTTTCTCAGCTCTTAATAAATGCATAGCTTCTGTGCCATATGGCGTGATTCCATATTCTTTTCCAGCAGCCATACATTTTTCCCAAACAGATTGACCATAATTTGCTTGAACATTTATTTCATAACTTAGTTCACCAGTGAAACTTATTCTCATAACGCGACACTTTATTTTATCTACTAAACCATTTTTAAAACTCATATGTGGAAAGTTACTATCCGAATAGTCGATATTTTGTGTAACTTTTTCTAATATTTTTTTACTATGAGGGCCACAAACACTTACAGTCGCGAAATGATCAGTTACAGAAGTTAAATAAACTTTTAATTCAGGCCATTCAGTTTGTAGAAAATCTTCAAGTTTACCCATTACAGTGGCTGCACCGCCTGTTGTGGTTGTCATTATATAATGATTTTCACTTAAACGTGTTGTAACACCATCGTCATAAACCATTCCATCTTCATTAAGCATTAAACCATATCTGCATTTTCCTATAGCCAGTTTACTCCATGCATTTGTGTAAACACGATTTAGAAACTCAGAGGCATCACTTCCTTGGATATCAATTTTTCCTAAAGTTGAGGCATCTAAAATTCCAGCTTTTGTTCTCGCTGCTTTAGATTCTCTTTGTACTGCATCATACATATTTTCATTACCCGAAGGGTAATACCAAGCTCTTTTCCATTGACCAACATCTTCAAATTTTGCATTGTTTTTTTCTTGCCAATCATGCATTGGCGTTTTTCTAGTAATATCAAAAAACTGCCCAACATTTCTTCCTACAAGAGCTCCAAAAGTTATTGGAGAGTAGGGTGGACGAAAAGTTGTTGTGCCTAATTCACCCAATTTAGTATTTGTAATTTCAGAGATGATTCCTAAAGCATGCATATTAGAAATTTTTCCTTGGTCTGTAGCCATACCTGTAGTCGTATACCGTTTAACATGTTCAATTGATTTAAAACCTTCTCTCAAGGCAAGCTTAATATCGTTTGCTGTAGAATCATTCTGATAGTCAACAAAAGATTTAGTTTTTCCTGAAATTTTGCTACTCGGTATCAGCCATATATTTTCAAAAACCCCACCCTCAGACTCTAAAACATTAAACTGTTCTGTTTCTTTAATATCAAGAAATTCTCTAGTTTTTTCTTGAGCTTCTAAGATGATATTTTTTAATCCAAAGGTTCCATTACAAGAACCTACGGATATTTGGCTAAGAGTATTTTTTTTGGGGAAGAAATAATGTTTTTTTTCGTTATAATCTAATTTACCACCTGATTGGGTAAACAAATGTACTGCTGGTGTATAACCACCAGAGACACATAATAAATCACAATCTATTTTTAATTTATTTCCAACAACATTAGTGTTGTCTTTTGATAAACGCATTACATGTATTTTATTAATTTTTTTATATCCTTCGGTATAAATTACAGCACTTTTCCAATGTATTTTGATACCTAGTTCGTTACATTTTTTAGGGAGAGTTCCATCTGATTTTTCTCTTATATCTATTATTGATTTAACTTTAACACCCTTGTTATGCAGAGTAATGGCAGTTTCATATGCATCATCGTTATTTGTGAAAATACTAATATTATTACCGCATTTTACACTATAGGTATTAGCATATTTTCTTACAGCTGAAGAAAGCATTATTCCAGGTCTATCATTACAATCAAAAATCATTGGTCTTTCAATTGATCCTGTAGCTAAAATAACTTTTTTTGCTCTAACCTTCCATAAACGTTGTCTTATTTTTTCTTTTTTATCTTTATCAGGCAAATGATCAGTTAAATTTTGAATCATTATTAAATAATTATAATTATGATATGCTGCAACGCTAGTTCTACTTAATATTTTGATATTTTTATTTTTTTGTAATTCTAGACAAGTTTTTTTTATCCATTCTAAAGGAGCCAATTGATTTATTTTATTATAATCTTTGTTGGAAAAATTTAAATTTCCACCAAAGTTTGGTCTCTCATCAACTAAAAGCACTTTTTTTCCAGAATTTATAGCTGTTTTTGCGGCTACTAATCCAGCTGGTCCTGCACCAACAATGAGAACTTCACAATGATAATAACAATGATCATAAATATCAGGATCTTTTTTTGTAGGAGATTTTCCTAAACCAGCTGCTTTTCTAATAAAATATTCATATACATTTTCCCATAGATTTGCTGGCCACATAAAAGTTTTGTAATAAAAACCAGCCGGAATAATAGGTGAGAATAAATTATTAATTGATCCTAAGTCAAAATTTACTGAAGGCCAAGAATTCTGACTTGTTGTATTTAAACCTTCATAAATTTCAATTTGTGTAGCTCGCAAATTTGGATCGGTTTTACCTTTATCTTTAATGATTTGAACTAAGGCATTAGGTTCTTCAACTCCAGATGTTAATATTCCTCTTGGTCTATGATATTTAAAACTTCTACCAACTAAATGAATTCCATTTGCTAACAGAGCTGATGCCAAAGTATCACCTTTGTATCCATAAAGAGTTTTTCCATTAAATTTAAAAGAAATACTTTCGCTTCTATTAATTTGTCCACCAGAAGATAATCTATATTCGTTTGTCATTATTTACTGGACTTTTCTCCAATTTTATAAACTGAATGAATTTTATCGTTCGATGTATCTCTGGCAGCATTGAACCAACGTCTACATCCATGAGAATGATTCCATCTTTCATATTGAAGTCCTTTTATATTTTTTCTCATAAATAAATATTCAGCCCATTGATCATCGCTTAACTCAGTTGGTTGTTTAGGTCTTATTAAATGAGCTTCACCTCCATAGCTGAATTCACTATGATCTCTTTCTCCGCAATATGGACATTTAATTATAAACATATCAATGAGCTACTGCTGCAGCTCCATGTTCATCAACAAGATCTCCACTTACAAATCTGTTGATGTTAAATGCTGCATTTAAAGTGTGTGGGTTATCTTTTGCTATTGTATGAGCAAATAAATGTCCTGACCCAGGTGTAGCTTTAAACCCTCCGGTTCCCCAGCCACAATTAAAGTAAAGTCCTTTAACAGAGGTTTTGCTTATTATGGGACTTGCATCTGGACATATATCAACAACGCCTCCCCATTGTCTTAACATTCTAAGTCTACTAAAAATTGGATAAAGTTCTAAAATAGCTTTTAATGTACCTTCAATAATTTCGTGAGTACCTTTTTGTGTATATGATATATAAGAGTCTGTGCCTGCACCTATAACAAGTTCACCTTTATCAGATTGACTCACGTAAGCGTGAACGGCGTTGGACATAACAACAGTATTGATAATCGGTTTGATTGGTTCTGAAACTAAAGCTTGCAAAGGTTTACTTTCAAGAGGAAGTCTTAGACCAGCCATGTTTGCAATTACGCTAGAATGGCCTGCTGCAACAACTCCAACTTTTTGAGTTTTAATAAAACCTTTTGTTGTTTCTATTCCTTCAATAGAATCGCCGCTTCTTTTTATTCCTTTTACTTCGCAATTTTGAATTATATCAACTCCCATGGAATCAGCACCTCTAGCATAACCCCAAGCAACAGCATCATGTCTCGCGGTGCCAGCTCTTCTTTGTAAAGTACTACCCATTACAGGATAACGTATGTCAGGAGAGCAATTAATAATGGGACAAAATTTTTTTACTTGTTCCACATTAAGCCATTCGCAATCTATACCGTTAAGCCTATTAGCATGAGTTCTTCTTTTTAATTCTCTTACATCATGTTGATTGTGAGCCAAATTCATGACACCTCTTTGACTAAACATGACATTATAATTTAATTCTTGTGAAAGATTTTCCCAAATTTTTAACGCGTGATCATAGAGACCAGCGCTTGCATCCCAAAGATAATTTGATCTTATTATAGTAGTGTTTCTTCCAGTGTTACCACCACCAATCCATCCTTTTTCCACAACAGCAATATTTTTTAAATTATGTTCTTTTGCTAAATAATATGCTGTAGCTAAACCATGTCCTCCACCACCAACAATCACAACATCATATTCTTTTTTGGGCTCAGGATCTCTCCATGCTCTTTGCCAATTTTCATGATAGCTTAAAGAGTTTTTAATAAGGGCAAATATTGAATATTTTTTCTTCATTATAATAAATTATATCAATTACTTATTTTTTCTCTAGATAAATCATGCAAATAAATAGCCACAGCTATCCAGATTATTATGAATCCAATTAATTTATTTAAATCAAAATATTCATTATAATAAAATGCACCCAGTAAAAACTGACAGGTTGGAGTTATAAAGAAAACCATACCTGATGTTCCTAAACCAGCTAAATCTACTCCCTTTAGAAATAGAAAAAGAGGAATTACTGTCATGGGTCCAGCTAAAAATAGCCAAAATGCAATTTTTGGATTATCAAGTGAAAAATAGTAATTTCCATCAATAGTTATTAAATAAAAAATCAGTAATGCTAACGGTGTTATATATAAACTTTCTATTAATAAGCCAACATCTGACTCGACACTTATTTTCTTTCTCAATAGAGAATAAATGCTCCATGTTAAAGCAACTATTAATCCTACCCAAGGAACTGAAGCAAAATTAAGTAGTAAATATCCTACAGAAATAGCCACAAGTAGAACAGATAATATTTTTTGCTTATTGAAGGGTTCCTTTAAAAAGATAATTCCAAAAAAGACACTTAATATTGGCATTATGAAATAACCAAAACTAGCATCAATAATTTTGTTAGTAACAACTGCATATATCCAAGTTGACCAATTAGTAAAAATTAAAATTCCAGTTATTAAAAGATAAATCATTTCCTTTTTTCTTTTAATAATTTTAAAAAAACTTTCCCATTTAGAAAATAATGAAGTAGTAATAATTAGAGAGAAGGCAGTCCAAATAGTTCTATGCACTACTAATTCAATAGGTCCTGCAAAAGACGAAGATTTAAAATAGATAACACCTATAGTTCCCCACCATAATGAGCCACTAGCACCATATAAAATCCCATGGAAAGTATTTTTTTTCATAAATTATTGTTATCATTAAATTGAAAAGGAACTAAAATAAAGGTAAATAGGTCACTAGGAGAGGTGGGTGAGTGGTTTAAACCAGTCGTTTGCTAAATGACCGTACGTGGAAACATGTACCGAGGGTTCGAATCCCTCCCTCTCCGCCATAATTAGTAGTGTGGTTTATCTTCAAAAAAGTTATAAATTTTTACAGGTTTTCCACTTAATATGTATCTATATACATTTACATTTTCCAAAACTCTCTGAACGTAATTTCTAGTTTCTTTAAATTTAATTAGTTCAATCCAATCAATATAACTTATTTTACCTTTTTGCGGATCGCCATTAATTTTTTTCCAATATCTTACTCTTTTTGGCCCAGCATTATATGCAGCTAAAGCAAAAGGATAAGATCCTTCGTAATCTTCTAATAATCCAGCTAAATAATATGAACCTAATTTTATATTATAAAATGGATCACTTGTTAGTCTACTCTTCGAATATGGAAGCTTAGCTTGTTTGGCCACTAATTTTGCTGTGTATGTCATAAGCTGCATCATACCTCTTGCACCGACATAACTATTGGCTCTTTGATCAAATTCACTTTCTTGTCTAATCACTGCTAATATAAGCTCTGGCTTTGGCATGGATTTTTGATTAACAACTTCAGGAGTATTAATAACAGGATAATTTAGCTCATTATGAAATCTCTTTTCATAAGATGCTTGTTTAGATATTTGAATTGCATAATCATATCTACCTATTTCTGTAGCAAGTTTTCCTGCCAATATTTCACTTCCTTCATTTATATTCACCGTGGCTAAATGTTTAAGAAAATCTTTTGAATATTTCGTTTTATCAAGCTCTTTTAACAAACGTACACTTTTAATCAGAGAATTTTTGTTAAATTCTTTTTTATATTTTTCTGAAACTTTAAATTGCTCTGATAAAGTGAACGCTTCGTTTGGATTAATTTCAAGAAATGATAGCTGGCCATAGTATGTATTTAAATATTTAGCACCTTCTTTAAACCATTCTTCAGATTTCTGTTTATTGTTTATTGTTTTATATGTTCTCCCCAACCAATAAGCTCCTCTTGATAAACTTATAGGATAACCGACATTATTAAAAAAGTTTTTAAAATGTTGTATTGCTAGGTTTGGATCTTCTAAAAATGTAAGCGCTATCCAGCCTGAAAGCCATTCGGCCTCAGCATATTCAGGTCCTTCTATTAAAGAATGATTGCTACTAACTTTGTATGCTGTCGGATATTTTTTTTTATAAATTAAAGAACGTGTTAAAATAGCTCTTTCCTTCCACCAAATATCAGGCCGTACAAGTTTTATTGGATCTTTTGGAATTTTAAATAAAATTTCAAGAGAAGGTTCTACTCTACCTCTTCTTCTCCGCCATTTAAGTCTATCATATTTCAAACCTATATCGTTTTTAAGTCTTTGTGGAACTTTAGCAATCGCATTATCTACTCCATAAGATCTACTCATTAATAATTGCCTTGCTCTATATAAAGCTGTTTCATCTTTAGGCAGATATCTAAGCATTCTTTGTACATCCCAGTGTTTTCCTTCCCAAGCATGCCAATCTGCCCTTTTTATATTATCTTCTACAGTAATTATTTTTTTGTATTTTTTCCTTAAATATCTTAAGTCAGATTTTGATAATCTAGCTTTTATCCAACCTTCTTTTATTAATTTAGATCCTTTTTCTAAATTTCCTTGTGATATATATATCTCGCCAAGTTTTATTTTGCCAAAATCACTTAGAGGTTCTTTACCATTAAACCATTTGATAATAGATTGAGGTGAACTTGTTCTAAGATTAATTTTGTGTTCCGCAAGATATTTAAGTCTATTAATTCTTGGATACTCAGGATTGCTATTTATGAAAGATAAATAATCGTAAAAACTTGCTGCATTTGAAGATTTCTTTAAATAAAGATAATTTATTAAATTATATAAAGTTTTATCTTTAGCTTTTTTTGATGTTTTTAGAGCACTTTGCCATTTTTTCTTATCGACAAATTCAAAAGCAGACTTTGCGATTTTAAAATCTCTTTTTGATAGTACTTCTGATGTACTAACCGCTTTATCAATTTTCTTTTTTACTATTAATGGTTTTTTTTCTGGATATATAACAGTCTGTTCTTTAGAAGAATCTGCAGATTCAACAATTTCTAAACTTGTATCAATTTTCTTTTCTTCCTTTTTTTCTATTGGTTTTTTTTTAGGATAAATCTCTTTTTTTTTAGCAGTCTTAATTTTAATGTCTTCTTCTATAAGAGGTTTTGGTAATGGCAATATTTCATCTGCTCTAATAGAGTTTGTCACAAAAACTATGATAAATGCTAATAAAATTACTTTAAGTTTAACAAGATTCTTCATAAATTTAAGATGATTTACTTTTTTAAACTATGTTATAAAGATTTATGTTCAAAGGATCAATTGTAGCTTTAGTTACACCATTCAAGAATAATAAACTTGATGAGGATAGCTATATATCATTAATTCATCACCACCTAAAAAATGGCACTTCTGGTCTTGTGCCTGCAGGAACAACAGGAGAATCCCCCACATTAAATCATGAAGAACACGAGAGGGTGATTGAATTATGCGTAAAAGAATCCAAAGGAAAAATTCCTGTGATTGCTGGTACCGGATCTAATTCAACTGATGAAGCTATATCCTTAACAAAGTATGCAGAAAAAGTAGGTGCGAATGCTGCATTAGTTGTTACGCCCTATTATAATAAACCTACGCAAGAAGGTTTATACCAACATTTTAAAGCTATAAACGATAACACTTCAATACCTATAATAATTTATAATATTCCTCCACGTTCAGTTGTTGATATGAGCGTTGATACTATGTCTAGATTATTTGAATTAAAAAATATTATAGGAGTTAAAGATGCAACAGGAGATTTAGATCGAGTTGATGAACAGAAAAAAAAGATGGGACCTGATTTTATCCAATTATCAGGTGAGGATGGTACAGCTTTAGATTTTAATCTTCGTGGTGGAGTTGGTTGTATCTCTGTAACTGCAAATGTTGCACCAAAACTTTGTTCAGAGTTTCAAGAATCATCAACCGCTAAAAATAATAGTAATTTGTTAGCAAAAGCAAAAGTAATTAATGAAAAATTAATGCCACTTCACAAAGCTCTGTTTATTGAGAGCAGTCCTAGTCCTGTAAAATATGCTGCTAGTTTACTAAATCTTTGTTCTGATGAAGTTAGACTACCTCTTGTTAAAATTACGGATGAAACAAAAAAAGCTGTAAAATCTGCAATGATGCATGCTGATTTGATTTAGGAATGAAGAAAAAAACCAAAAGTGGTTTAAAAATAATATCAAATAATAGAAAAGCAAGATTTAATTATTTTTTTAGTGAATTTTTTGAAGCCGGCATAGTTTTAAAAGGATCTGAAGTAAAATCATTAAGAGATGGTAAAGCTAATATTTCAGAATCATATGCCTTTGATGAAAATGGAGAAATATATTTAGTAAATTCTCATATTCCTTCATATAAAGAGTCTAGTTACAATAATCATGACCCAAAACGTAATAGAAAACTTTTATTAAATAAGAGAGAAATTAATAAGCTTATTGGGCGCATTAATAAAGAAGGTTTCACATTAATACCTACAAAAATATATTTTAAAAAAGGAAAAGCAAAGATTGAAATAGCAGTTGCAAAAGGAAAAAAGCATTATGATAAAAGATATGACAAAAAAAAGAGAGATTGGCAACGAGAGAGAGCTAGATTTTTTAGAAAATCAAGCTAGGTTATTATGGTTTTGTTAGGCATAGGATCAAACCTAAATTCTAATTTTGGTAATAGATTTATGAATATTGATATTGCAATTTCATATCTTGAACAATATGAGATTAAACTTATAAAGAAATCAAGTTATTATGAAAGTCTGTCTTATCCTGATCCTACTAAACCAAAATTTATTAATGTAGTAATTGAAGTAAGCACGTCTTTGCCTCCAGAAGATTTAGCTTCAGTTTTAATTTATGTTGAAGAAAAACTAGAAAGAAAAAGAAATCAAAAAAATGAGCCAAGAACATGTGATATAGATATTATTGATTATGAAGGAAAAAATATCAATTTTAGGTATAAAAACCTAGACTTTACAGTGCCACACGAAAAACTTGATTGCAGAAATTTTGTTTTAATTCCATTACAAGAAATACTACCAAATTGGATACATCCAAAAAGTAAAGAAAAAATTAGCACATTGTTGAAAAAGCTTTCAGTAGAGGATAGAAAATCTATATTAAAGATAAAAAAAAATTGATATAAAGTAAAAATGCTTGATCAAAAAGATTTAATAAGAAAAGTAAAAGATTACAACAAATTTTTAAATCCAGAAACTTTATCAAAAGCTTACAATTTTGCCCTTAATGCTCATAAAGATCAAAAAAGAGATTCTGGAGATCCTTATTTAACACACCCAGTAGCTGTAGCAAATATATTAACTGATTTAAAACTTGATAGCGCCACTATTGCAACAGGTCTTTTACATGACACTATAGAAGATACAAAAACAACTTATAAAATGGTTGAAAAAGAATTTGGTAAAGAAGTTGCTGACTTAGTAGAAGGAGTTACTAAAATTTCAGAGCTCGAAGGTAAAATTATCGAAAATTCTAAAGCTGAAAATATAAGAAAACTCATTCTTGCAACATCAAAAGATATAAGAGTTTTGTTAGTTAAATTAGCTGATCGTCTTCATAATATGCGAACTTTAAATTCTATCTCAGATAAAAATAGAAAAATGAGAATAGCAAAAGAAACAATGGAAATTTACGCTCCACTTTCTGATAGAATGGGAATGAATCATATAAGAGATGAATTAGAGGATTTATCATTTAAAATGTTAAATCCTGAAGCGAGAAATTTAGTTGTAGAAAAGCTTTCTCGTAATAAAAAAAATAGAGAAGATAGTTTTAAAGAAATTTCTGATAATTTTACAAAAATTTTAAAAAAAAACAATGTAAACGCGAGAATTGTAGGTAGAGAAAAAAGTCCTTTTTCTATATGGAGAAAAATGCAATCCAAAAGAGTTTCAGTTGAGCAACTCACTGACATAATAGGCTTTAGAGTAATAGTTGATGATATACAAACATGTTATAAAGTTCTTGGAATTTTTCATAGTCACTGGTCAACTATTCCTGGTAGATTTAAAGACTTCATATCTACTCCTAAAATTAATAATTATAAATCTATTCATACTGCTATAATAGGTCCAAGAAAAGAAAGAGTAGAAATTCAAATTCGAACTCAACAAATGCATGAGTTTGCCGAAAGAGGAATTGCTTCACATTGGATTTATAAATCCTCTGAAAGAGTAAATCAGCTAGCTCTCAAAGAATATGATTGGTTAAGAGATCTTGTTGAAATAATGGAAAAAGATACAACCCCTGAACATTTTTTGGAATATACAAAATTACAAATGTTTCAAGACAATGTTTTCTGTTTTACACCAAAAGGAGAAGTAATTAAATTGCCGAGAGGAGCTACAGCTATAGATTTTGCTTATTCTGTTCATACAAAAATAGGAGATAGTTTAAAATTGTGCGAGATAAATGGAAGAGGTTCACCAATTCAAAGCATATTAAAAAATGGAGATATGGTAAATATTATCTCTAAAAAAAATACTTCACCTTCAATTCAATGGCTGTCATATGCAAAAACTGGTAAAGCTAGAGCAGCAATAAGAAGATATTGGCAAAATAAAAAAAATATTAATCAAAAAGATGAAAAAAGATATATGAGCAGTTTACGTATTAAGATACCCAACGCTCCAGGAAAACTTGGTGAAGTTAGCAGTTTAATTGGTTTTCATGAAAACAATATAATAAATATGGAAATAATAGATAAAAAGAAAGATTATTTAGAATTTATATTTGATATACAGACTAACGATTTGAAAAATTATAAAAATTTAATTACTGAACTTAAACTTAAGGAATACAAATTTTCAATAATAAGACATAGGAAAAAAGATGCTCTCTTACGAAGAATCTTTAAAAATTTTAAAAGAAACTAATGCGCTACTAGAGGGACATTTCATTTTATCATCTGGTTTGCATAGTAGCGAATATATCCAATGTGCAAAATTATTGAGCTATCCCAAAAAAGCTCAAATCATATGTGAATCTTTATGTGAAAAAATCAAAGATAATTTTAATGATATTAATATTATACTATCACCAGCAATAGGTGGAATTGTCGTTGGCTACGAAGTAGGTAGACAATTGGGAATCCAAACAATATTTGCTGAAAGAGTAGAAAGTAAATTGCAACTAAGAAGAGGTTTTAATATACCAAAAAATTCTAATGTACTTATTGTTGAAGATGTCATTACAACAGGAAAATCAGCTATTGAATGTTCTAATCTTGTTAAATCTAATGGATCAAATGTGCTCGGATATTCTTGCATTATTGATAGATCAGATAAAAAAGTTTTAATAAAAGATAAAATCATTTCACAAATTAAATTTAAAATTGATACATTTAAAAGCGTTGAGTTGCCTGATAAACTTAAGAAGATTGCACCTATTAAACCTGGAAGTAGAAACTTATCTAAATGAAAATAAAACCAGTTATCTTGTGTGGTGGTGCAGGTACTAGGCTCTGGCCAAATCAAAAAAAATATCAAGCTAAACAGTTCATAGACTTTGGTGGATGGAACTTAATTGAAAGAACCCTAGAAAGAATTAAGAATCCTATATTTGATTATCCAATAATTAGCACTAATTTCAAATATTTGAGTCAAATTAAAAAAATTCTAAAAAAGAAAAAGTTTAAAAAATTTATAATTATTCTGGAGCCATCTAAAAAAAATACTGCACCAGCTATTTTATCTTCAGCATTAATAAAAGATATTCCAAGAAAACAACCCATGATGTTTTTTTCTGCAGATCATCTAATTGAAAAATACAATGTTTTAAATAATGAGATAAATAAAAATAAAGTTAATTTAGACGAAAGAAATATTTTTATTTTTGGTATTAAGCCAACTGGTCCATCTAGTGAATATGGTTACTTTTTAACTAAAAAAGGTAAAGACAATATTCATAAAGTAGTTAAATTTATCGAAAAACCAAGTATCACTAAAGCTAAAAAAATTATCAAGAAAAAAGGATATTGGAATTCAGGAATGTTTTTTTTACGAAAAGATTCAATAATAAATAATTTTAGAAAATACCAGCCAAAAACTTTTAAAAGTTGTTTAGATGCAGTTAATAAAGCTAAGTTTCATAATAATATTTACTATTTAAACAAACTATCATTTCTAAAATCTATTGAAAAGTCGTTCGACCGTGCAATTTTAGAAAAAACAAAAGAAATTAATGCAATTAAACTTGATATTCCCTGGTCAGATTTGGGTAGTTGGAAGGAAATTTCAAAAATATTTAATAAAAATAAATCTAAATATCTTAAAAAAAAGAATATTTTTTATAGACCGTGGGGTAAATATATTAATTTATTTTCGGGTGAGGGGTTTCTTGTAAAGGAACTCATAATTAATCCTAATTCATCAATAAGTTTGCAAAAACATAGATATCGATCTGAACATTGGACAATAACTTCGGGAAAACCAAAAATTACTATTAATAATAGAAAATTTTTCAAAAATGTTAATGATACAGTATTTGTAGATCAAGGAGATATTCATAGAATAGAAAACCCTTTTAAGAAATCTGTTAAAATTATGGAAGTACAGACAGGTCCAGTCCTCAAGGAAACTGATATAATAAGATATAAAGATATTTACGGAAGAATTAATTAATTATTAACTCTATAGGCGTGTGATCTGAAGGTTTAATTTTTGATCTTGGCTTCTTATCAATAGTTATATTTTTAATGTCATTAATTAAGTTGTTAGAGACTAAAAAATGATCGATACGCATGCCATGATCTTTTTGCCAAGAGCCTGCCATATAGTCCCAAAATGTATATTCACATTTATTTTTATTAAAATATCGATATACATCATAAAATCCTAGATTAATTAGTTCTCTAAATTTTTTTCTTATTTCTAATTTAAACAAAGCATCATTTTCATATTTTGTATGATCATAAACATCAATTTTTTCTGGGATTATATTAAAATCTCCACCTATGATAATATTTATATCATTTGCTAATACTTTTTTAATTTTTTTAATAAATAAGTCATACCATTTTTTTTTATATTCATATTTTTCTGTTTCTATTGGATTTCCATTTGGAACATAGACGTTTACTAATTTAATATCTTTGGATTTATTTTTAATAGTACCAGCGATTATTCTTGATTGTTTATTAATATCTTTAATAAAATTTATGTCAATTTTATCGATATTAACTTTTGATATAAATGCAACACCATTATAGCTTTTTTGTCCAAAAACATAAGATTTATATCCATGATTTTTAAAGTCATCATAAGGAAAATTTTTTTCTTCCGTTTTAATTTCTTGAATCATTAATAAATCTGGATTAGAATTTTTTAAATAGCTAACTATGTTGTTAACTCTAGCTCTTACTGAATTTACATTCCAGGAACTAATTTTCATTAAAATGAAAATGATATACCGCAACCACAAGAAGATTTTGTTTTTGGATTTGATATTTTAAAAGATGTACCTATTAATTCTTCAGAAAAATCAATCTGTGAACCTTTCAGCATATTTAAAGATGATTGATCTATTACAATATTTGCATGCTTAGAATCATTTTCATCAATTTTATTATCAAAAGAAAAATCGTATTTAAACCCAGAGCAACCACCACCCTTGACCGCGATTCTAAAAAAAGTGCCTGATGGTTTTTTTGCTATTAGCTGGTTAATTCTTTCCACAGCTTTTTTACTAAAGTTAATTTCTTTAATCATTTATACCCAGTTTATTGTAATATAATCATCTTAATTAAATTATGCAAAAAAATTATAAAGAAGATCATTTAAAACCATATGCTATAAAGTCCATTAATAGTAAGGGAAGAATTTACAAAGAACCTGAAAATTCTATTAGATCTCCTTACCAGAGAGATAGAGATAGAATAATACACTCTTCATCGTTTAGAAGACTCAAGCACAAAACGCAAGTTTTTGTGAATACTGAAGGTGATCATTATAGAACTCGACTCACACACTCAATGGAGGTTTCTCAAATTGCCAGAACTTTGGCAAGAACTTTAGGTTTAAATGAAGATTTAAGTGAAACTTTAAGTTTATCACACGATCTTGGTCACACACCATTTGGCCATGCAGGAGAGGAAATTTTACGAGAGTGTATGAAAAAAAATGGAGGATTTGATCATAATATACAAACATTGAGAATAGTAACTTTATTAGAAAATAAATATTATAAATTTAAAGGATTAAATCTTACTATAGAAACATTAGATGGCCTTATTAAACATAATGGTCCAGTAAAAGATGATTCTTCATTTAAGAAAATTTTGGGTAAAAATATTTTTTCTAATAAGATTTTTTTTAATAGACCTTCATCAATGGAAGCGCAAGTTGCAGCAATATCAGATGATATAGCTTATAATAACCATGATTTAGAGGATGGATTAAGAGCTGGATTATTTACAATTGAAGAAATTAGTTCGATACCTTTCATATCTAAATTAATAGACAAACATTTGAAGAATATTAAAAAATATAGAAAAGAAATAATTATAGGTCAAATTATAAGAGATTTAATAAATTTAATGGTAATTGATGTCATTAATACTACCAATAAAAATTTAAAGAAAAGTAATCCGCATTCCATTGATGATATTTATAAACAAAAAAATATGATAGTTGATTTTTCGAACAAAATGAAAAATATAGATAGACATATAAAAGATTTTTTAAAACATAATATGTATAATCATAAAAAAGTAATAGTAAATACTATTAAAGGTAAAAAAATAATTAAGGGTTTGTTTAAATATCTGTTAAAAAACCCTAAAAAGTATATTACTAAAGAATTATTTTTAAGTGGAAATAAAGAAAGAATTGTGGCTGACTTCATTGCTGGTATGACAGACAGGTATGCAATTAATTTATACAATAATATAAAATGAATTTATTTTTAGACTATAAAAAAAAAATATTTAATTTTTTAAAAATTTTAAATAAGAAAAAAATATTAAAAATTCCTGAAAATTTTAAAAGTATTACTGTTGAATTGCCCCCAAAAAATCAAAAAGGAGATATTTCATGTAATGCCGCGATGCTTTTAGCTAAATTTAATAACAAAACTCCTTTAGAATTTGCAGAGGTTTTAAAAACACATTTATCAAAAAACTTTAAAGAATTTAAAAGTATAGATGTATCTGGACCAGGTTTTTTAAATATTTTTTTTGATAATTCATTTTGGCTAAATCACCTATCTCAAGTAATCAAACTTAATAAAAAATATGGTTCAAATAAAACAGTAAAAAAAAAATATAACATAGAATTTGTCTCAGCAAATCCTACTGGACCTCTCCATGTTGGGCACTGTCGTGGAGCTGTTCTAGGTGATGCTCTATCAAATATTCTTAGTTTTAATGGACAGAAAGTGACACGTGAATATTACGTTAATGATCATGGTGGTCAAATCAAGAATTTTGTTACTTCAGTCTATTACAGAATTTTAGAAATTAAGAAAAAAAAAGAATTTCCAAAAACTATTGATTTATATCCTGGTGATTATGTTATCCAAATAGCAAAAAAGATAATTAAAAAAAAATCAATTAAAAATTTTAATAATTTTGATAAAATTTATAAAAAATTATCTACGGAATCTTTAAAATATTCTATGGAATTAATTCAAAATAATTTAAATTTATTAGGAATTAAACATAATAATTTTGTATATGAGTCCAAACTTATTAAAGACAAAATGGTTTTAAAAACAGTTCAAAATCTTGAAAAAAAAAATTATGTTTATAAGGGTGAATTAACTGCTCCAAAAGGAGAAAAAACTATAGATTGGAAAATTAGAAAACAATTATTATTTAAATCTACGGCATTCGGAGATGATACTGATAGACCTTTACAGAAGGTTGATGGATCGTGGACTTATTTTGCTGCCGACATGGCTTATCATTCTCATAAGATTTCTAGAAAATTTGATATATTAATAAATATTCTTGGAGCGGATCATGCGGGATATATAAAAAGAATTGTCTCAGCAACAAAGGCAATTTCTAATAATAAAGTAAATTTAATTTGTAAAGTTTCTCAACTAGTAAAATTATACAAGGATGGCGAACCTTTTAAAATGTCAAAAAGAAGTGGCGATTATATTACTGTTGAAGATTTAATAAAAGAAGTCGGCAAAGACTCAGTTAGATTCATGATGTTGAGCAGAAGTAATGATGTAGATTTAGATTTTGATTTTAAAAAAGTTACTGAAAAATCTAAAGATAACCCAGTATTTTATGTTCAGTATGCATATGCACGAATAAATTCAATTTTTAGATTACTAAAAATAGATCTTAATAAAAAAATAAAAATAAAAAGTTTCAATCTTAATGAACATGAGATGACAATCTTAAAAAAGATCTCAGAATGGCCAAAATGTTTAGAAATATCTTTAAATAAACTTGAGCCTCATAGAATTCCATTTTATTTATATGAATTAGTTACTTTATTTCACTCTTATTGGAATCTTGGAAAAGATAATAAAGAATTTAGATTTGTTTCTGTTAATTTGAATAATTCCAGACTTGTTCTCTTGCAGGCTCTATCTATAGTTATAAGAAATGCAATGACGATATTAGGTGTATCTACACCTAAAATTATGTAATGATCAAAAAAATAAAAAATATACTTTTTGTAACAATTTTTTTCATGTTTATATTTTTAGTTACTAAACACTACATATCTGATAAAAATATTATTTTTACCAATAAATCTAGAACCTCCTATACTCTAGATGGAATTGATTCATTAACAGTATTAAAAAATGATACTGCCAATATAATCATTTATAAAAATGATTTGGAAGAATTTAAAAAAAAGAGAAAAAAACGATTTTGGGAAAAATTACTTACAGACAAAGATGAATAGAAAAGCAATAATTTTTGGAATTAAAGGATATAAATTATCTAAAATTGAAAGATCTTTTCTAAGGAAAACAAAGCCTTGGGGAATTATACTATTTTCAAGAAACGTTAAAAATATCTTTCAATTAAAGAAATTAACTAATGATATCAAAAGTATCTTCAACCAAAAAAATTATCCAATCCTGATGGATGTTGAAGGAGGAAAAGTCTCTAGATTAAATAAAATAATTGACCTAAGCATCTATTCACAAAGTTATTTTGAAAAACTCTACCTTAAGGATAAAAAATTATTTTTATCTTATTATAAGGTTTATATAGATTCGGTTTCAAATATATTAAAATCAACCGGAATTAATATTAACGCTGCTCCAGTTTTAGATATCAGAAGAAAAAATGCTCATAAAATTATTGGAAGTCGTTCTTTCTCTGTATACACAAAAAATGTTTTAAAATTAGGAAATATCTGTATAAATTTTTACAAAAAAAACAAGATAGCAAATATCATTAAACATATACCTGGTCATGGTTTGTCTAAATCTGATAGTCATTACAGAACACCAGTAATTAAAGCAAAAAAAAGTGAATTAATTAAAAAAGATTTCGTGCCTTTTAAGTTTTGTAAATCAGCATTTGCTATGACTGCACATGTAATTTATAAAATGTACGATCCAATTAATACTGCAACACATTCAAAAATAATTATTAATAAAATTATTCGTAAATATATAAAGTTTAAAGGAGTATTAATCTCGGACGATATATCAATGAAATCACTAAAATTTAGTTTGGAAGAAAATGCTATAAAAGCTTTAAAGGCAGGCTGCAATTTGGTGTTACATTGTAATGGCAATATAAAAGAAATGATTAAAATAGCAAAAGTTGTACCTAAAATTGATAAATTTACTGAAAAAAAAACATCGGATTTCTATAATTTTTTAGGTTAAAATAAATTATATGGAATTTACTAATAACGATTCATTAAAAATAAATATAGATAATTATTCCGGGCCTCTCGAAGTTCTTTTAGATCTTGCTAAATCTCAAAAAGTTGATTTAGCAGAAATTTCCATCACTCAGTTGGCTGATCAGTTTATCGAATTTATTAATAAGGCTAAAAAAATCAATCTTGATTTAGCTTCTGAGTATTTGTTAATGGCAACTTGGCTAGCTTATCTAAAATCAAAACTCTTGTTACCTGAAGATGATGAAGATGATTTTAAAGCTTCAGAGGTAGCTGAAAAACTAAAGCTTCAATTAAAAAAATTAGAATTAATAAGATTATTTTCTGATCAGCTGCTTAAAAAAAAAAGATTAGGTGTTGATATATATATGAGAGGTATGAAAGGAGGTATTAGAACAACATCAAACTCAAATTATTCTGTTACCTTATTTGAATTATTAAAATCGTACTCTAATCATATTATGAAAAAAAATTTTTTATCTATAAATATACCCAAACTTCCTGTTTTTACCACAGAACAAGGTATAGAAATGATAAAGTTAAATATTAAAAAATTAGGTAGTTGGAAAGATATATCTGAATTTATTCCTAGTAAATTTAAGAGATCTGATAAATTAAAAAAAACAGGTTTAGCTGGAATCTTTGCTGCTTCACTTGAACTTTCCAAAGAAGGTATAATTTCTCTTATGCAAAAGAAAAACTTTGACAAACTATTGATTAAAGAAAAAAAATGAAAAAAAAAAGTGATTTGAAAATATTAAAATTTCCTAATACTGTAGGTCAGTTAGAAAGACAAGTCGAAGCTATTCTTTTTGCTGCAGAAGAACCCCTTGATATAGAAAGTATTCAAGAAAAATTAAAAACAAGAACAAATATAGATAAAATTTTAACATCTCTTGAAAATCAATATAAAAATCGAGGAATAAATTTAGTTTGCATAGCAAAAAAATGGTCTTTTAGAACAGCTTCTAATCTATCTAAATTTATGAATTTACAAACTTTCACTAAAAAAAAATTGTCTAAAGCTGCAATAGAAACTTTATCAATTATTGTTTATCATCAACCTGTTACCAGGTCTGAAATTGAAGAAATCCGAGGAGTTGCTTTTGCTACTGGTACTTTGGAAATATTGTTAGAACTAAATTGGGTAAGACCTGCTGGTAGAAAAAACGTACCAGGTAAACCAATTCAATATTCTACTACTGATGATTTTTTAAGTCATTTTAATCTTCAAAAATTATCTGACTTACCTAACATTGAAGAACTGACTTCAGCTGGATTAATAGATAATGCAAATATAGACACATCTATTTTTGGTACTGGAAAATTTTATAAAGAACAATTGGATGCAAAAAAAGAGAATATCTATTCAAATATAGATGATATGTTAAGCAATACTCTAAAATCTGAAGAAGATTAGAATATTAAATGATACCTTTAATAAATTTAAAAAATTGTATATAACTTAATTATGAGCATAGGTTTTTGGCAAATAGCAATAGTTGTTGTTTTGGTGGTTCTTCTGTTTGGAAGAGGCAAGATATCTGATTTAATGGGAGATGTTGCTAAAGGTATAAAAAGTTTTAAAAAAGGAATGAAAGATCCTTCTCAAGATCAAGGAGATTCTTCATCATCTGAAGACAAATCTAACGAAGATTCAAATTTAGACAAAAAATAATTTAACATGCCACAAATTGGATGGTTTGAAATACTAATTATTGTGGTTTTAGCTATATTAATTATAGGACCAAAAGATTTTCCTATAATGGTTAAAAAAATTGGTTCATGGGTCGGTTCGTTCAAAAATTATTTTTCTGAGATACAAAAAGATATATCTGACATAAAAAATGTTGCTAATGATAATATTTATCAAGAAAAAGATTCTTCAAATATAGATGATAAAAAAAAAGATGAATGATGAAAAAAATAATCAATCGAGTTTTGTTGAACATCTTGCTGAACTAAGATCAAGACTTTTACGATCACTTGCCTTTTTGTTTATTTTTTTTATTTTATGTTATATTTTTTCAGAAAATATATATAGTTTTTTAGTAGCACCGTATGCTGATGCTGTCAAAGATGATGGCAGTGACAGAAGGATGATATTTACTGCTTTACATGAAACATTTATAACATATTTAAAGGTAGCTTTTTTTGCAGCCATGTTCATCTCAAGTCCAATTATATTAACTCAAGTATGGAAATTTATAGCACCAGGTTTATATAAGAATGAAAAAAAAGCTCTACTGCCATATTTAGTAGCAACTCCAACATTATTTTTATTGGGTGGCATGTTGGTATATTATTTAATAATGCCATTAGCTATTAAATTTTTCTTAAGTTTTGAAACACCAGCTAATCTTAATAGTTTACCAATACAATTGGAGGCTAAGGTAAATGAATATTTATCACTAATAATGAGATTGATTTTTGCTTTTGGAATTAGTTTTCAATTGCCTGTTTTGTTAAGTCTTCTTGCCAGGGTAGGTTTTGTCGATTCCGAATATCTTAAGAAAAGAAGAAAGTATGTAATTGTATTGATTTTTGCTGTAGCAGCAATATTAACACCACCGGATCCAATAACTCAAATTGGTTTGGGAATTCCACTATTAATTCTTTATGAATTATCTATATTATCTGTACGTCTAATTGAAAAAAAGAAAAAAGATGCTTGATATTAAATTAATTAGAAAAGAACCAGATTATTTTGTAAAAAAAATTTCTGAAAGAAATACCAAAATAAATATAAAAAATTTACTATCATTAGATAAAAAAAATAGAGACTTAATCCAAAATAAAGAAAAACTTGAACAAGAAAAAAAAATTATTTCACAAAAAAAAGACAAAGAACTTTTTAAAAAATCAAAAGATATATCTTTAGAAATAGATAAATTAATCTTAGAACAATCAAAAATAAAAAAACAAATTGATTCAATTATTAGTTCATTGCCAAATATAGCATTAGATGATGTTCCGGCAGGTATTGATGAAAGCCAAAATAAAGAAGTTAAAAAAATAGGAGATATTAAAAAATTTAATTTTAAACCTCTTAGTCACGATGAGATAGGTAAAAAAATAGGACAAATGGATTTTGATGTAGCTTCTAAAACATCTGGAGCTAGATTTGTTTTTTTAAAAAATCAGCTAGCATTATTAGAAAGAGCAATTTCAAATTTTATGTTAGATGTACATACAAAAGAATTTGGTTATCTTGAAATATCACCACCCCTTATTGTTAATGACGAAACTATGTTTGGTACTGGTCAGCTACCTAAATTTGAGAGTGATCAATTTGAATTAAAAGTGGATGATGAAAAATCAAGAAAATTTTTAATTCCTACCGCTGAAGTAATTTTGACAAATATTGTTAGAGACTCTTTTGTAAAAAAAGAAGATCTGCCCATGAGATTTGTAGCATCAACAGCATGTTTTAGAAAAGAAGCAGGCAGTTATGGAAAAGACACTAAAGGAATGATCAGGCAACATCAATTTTATAAAGTTGAACTAGTTAGTATTGTTGACCCAAAAAATAATCTGGATGAATTGGAAAGAATGACAAATTGTGCCCAAACAATTTTAAAAAAACTTAAACTTCCTTACCGAGTAGTTTTGTTATCAAGTGGTGATATGGGGTTTAGCGCTGAGAAGACATATGATTTAGAAGTTTGGATACCTTCCGAAGAAAAGTACAGAGAGATTTCAAGTTGTTCTTCTTGCGGTCAATTTCAATCTAGAAGGATGAAAGCAAAATTTAAGAATAATAAAAATGAGACGGACTTTTTGGGCACCCTCAATGGTTCTGGCCTAGCAGTGGGAAGAACGCTTATAGCTATTATGGAAAATTACCAGCAAAAAGATGGTAGTATTATCATTCCAGAAGTGCTTAGACCTTATATGTTTAATCAAGATCGCATTAGATAAATATTGTTTATTTTTTTTATTTAGTATAATCATAGTACAAATTTAGGATTTTATATGTCAGGTTCAGGTTTTGCACAATTCATTCCACTCATATTAATTTTTGTTATTTTTTATTTCTTTTTAATCAGACCTCAACAAAAGAAAATTAAAGAACATAAAAATATGGTTACGTCATTAAAAAGAGGGGACGAAGTAGTTACATCTGGCGGTATTGTTGGCCAAATAGAAAAAGTACATGAAGATGATAAAATTGATTTAGTAATTTCTGATAACGTCACCGTTAAAGTTATAAAATCAACTGTACAAAGCTTGCTTACAAATCAAAATACAAAAAAGTAATAATATTTTGTGTTATATTTTTCTAAAATTAAATTATTTACAATTTATATAATTATAATAATTTTATCATTTTTTGCTTTTCTGAATTTTTTCAATGAAAAGGAAAATTATCTTTTGTCAAAAAAGGTTAATCTTGGTCTAGATCTTCAAGGTGGTTCTTATTTATTATTAGAAGTTGATTCAAAACCAGTAATAGATCAAAACTTGCAACAAAAAGTTTTGAAACTTAGGAAAGATTTAAAAAATTATAAAATCAAATATCAAAATCTAAATTTAAATAATCAATCTATAAATTTTACTTTAAACAAAAAAGATATAGAAAAATTTACAGATTATTTTTTAAATAAAGATAACCTTATAAATATTTACTACAATCAATACAGATCGTATGAAATGGAACATTTTATTAATCAAAATAATATTAGAATAGAATATACAAAATTTGGTTTAATTGAGGTTATGAATTCTACACTTAATCAATCATTGGAAATTGTTAGAAGAAGAATAGATGAAGTTGGAACTAAAGATCCTACAATTGTTAAGAGAGGAAATGATAGAATTTTAATTGAGCTACCAGGTTTAGAAGACCCAAATAGAATTAAAGAACTTCTAGGAAAAACTGCAAATCTTACTTTTAGACTCGTTTCTGATGAAGATGCATTTGGTACTGAGTTAATGTCATTCGAAAATTCTAGTGAAGAATTAATCATAAGCAAGAGAGTTATAGTGAGTGGAGATAATTTACTTAATGCTAAGCCTGCTCTTGATAATAGATCTAACCAAGCGTTAGTCAATTTTTCATTCGACAGAGTAGGAGCGAAAAAGTTTGGTAGAGCTACTACTGATAATGTTGGAAAGAGATTAGCTATAATTTTGGATAATAAAATTATTAGTGCACCAGTCATTAATGAGCCTATTTTAGGAGGAAATGGGCAGATTACAGGAAATTTTACATTTCAGTCAGCTACCGATCTTGCACTTTTGCTTAGATCTGGAGCATTACCAGCACCTTTAAAAATTATTGAGGAAAGAACCGTTGGCCCTGATCTGGGAGAAGATTCAATTAAGGCTGGAGCAATATCCTTAGCTATAGGTTTCTTTTTAGTAATCCTCTTTATGCTTTATAAATATAGAATTTTAGGAATTATTGCAGATTTAGCATTAATTTTTAATTTAATAATTCTTATTGGTATTTTAACAATTTTAGAAGCAACATTAACTTTGCCCGGTATTGCCGGAATTATTTTGACAGTAGGTATGGCTGTGGATGCAAATGTTCTTATTTTCGAGAGAATTAAAGAAGAATTAAAAATTGAAAAATCTACAATACATGCTTTTGATACGGGTTATAAGAAAGCTCAATCTGCCGTTTTAGATGCAAATATAACAACTTTGATATCAGCTATAATACTTTTCTTCTTAGGCTCAGGACCAGTTAAGGGGTTTGCAGTTACACTTGGTATTGGCATTTTAACTACTTTATTTTGTGCATATTTTTTTGCGAGACATCTTTCATCTCTTTATGCAATGAGAAATAAAGATAAACAAATTTCATTATGATTTTTAAAATAAATAGAGATATAAAATTTTCTAAATTTTACAAAAAAATGAATATAATTTCATTTATATTAATTTTATTATCCATAACTGTTTTAATTATCAAGGGTTTAAATCTAGGTGTTGATTTTAAAGGTGGAACTTTAATTGAGATAAGAAGTGAAAATAAAGAAATTCATATTTCAGAAATAAGACAGTCTTTATTAAAAATGAATTTAGGTGATGTTACAGTCAAAAATTTTGGTAAAGAAAATGATTATTTGGTAAAAATAGAAGTTAATAAATCTAATGATCCAAGTTTCATAGAATCAATTAAAAATAAATTAACTTCAGATCTAGGTTCAGTTGTAAATTTTAGAAGAGTTGAAAATGTAGGTCCAAAAGTAAGTGCTGAATTATTAAAAGCTGGTTTATTAGCAATCACTTTATCTTTAGCAGCAATGTTAATATATATTTGGATACGTTTTGAATGGCAATTTAGTGTTGGTGCAATAGCTGCTCTAATACACGATGTATTAATTACACTAGGTTTTTTCTCATTATTATCATACGAGGTAAACTTATCAATTGTTGCTGCCGTTCTGACAATTGTAGGTTATTCTATGAATGATACCGTTGTTATCTTCGACCGAATAAGAGAAAATTTAAAAAAATATGCTAAAATTTCAATATCTGATATTTCTAACGTATCTACCAATGAAACTTTATCAAGAACTATAATTACATCACTAACAACATTATTAGCACTATTTTCTATTTATATTTTTGGCGGAGCAATTCTTAAAGGTTTTTCTTTTGCAATGATAATTGGCGTAATTGTTGGTACATACTCATCCATATTCGTAGCTACTCCCATATTAAACTATACGAATGTCAGTCAAAAAACAGTTTTAAAAGAAGATAATTAAATTTATTAATAAAGATTTTGAGCCATTACCATTGATAATAACATTGGTAATGACAATAATGTATTTATTCTAGAAGTTAACATAGCAGTTTTTGCTGCTTTGGGTTTTTCTTCTGGAGAACATTCTACGATTCCAAGAGCTTTTTTTTGGTTTGGCCAAATAATAAACCAAACATTATAAGCCATAATTAAGCCCAGCCACATTCCAATACCAATAGCTGTATGCTGACCCCCACCTGTACCAATACCTAAGACCATAGCTTGGTGAACATAACCATTTAAAGTAGCAACAATTAAACCAGTAACTATTGTCGCTAAAGCTGCCCATCTAAACCAAAAAAGAACAGCTGGTGCTATTACTTTACCAATAGCCGGTTTTTGATCATCAGGAATTTTTGGCATACTTGGTATTTGAACAAAATTTAGGTACCAAAGTAGTCCTATCCACATTACTCCAGCAAGAACATGTAAATATCTAAATAACCAACTCCAAAAGTATCTATCAAAAGCCCAATCACCACCACCAAAAAACAGTCCCAGGAATAATAAAACAGCTAGCACTATGGATAGATGAATAGTTTTAGATAATGATTGTAATATTGAAACCATATATAAATTATATCATTTTTTTCGACAAAACTAAGCTGTTTTTTTAAGCTTATTGTTAATAATATTTTTTAAGAAATTGCCAGTATAACTCTCACTTATTTCCGTAATTTGCTCTGGATGACCCTCAGCTATAATTTTTCCACCATTTACACCGCCATCTGGGCCCATATCAATTATCCAATCAGCAGTTTTTATTACATCTAAATTGTGTTCAATAACAACTACTGTATTACCAGCGCTAACAAAAGTTTGAAGTATTTCTAGTAGCTTTTTAATATCATGTGCATGCAATCCTGTTGTTGGTTCATCTAAAATGTACATAGTTCTACCAGTAGATCTTTTAGATAATTCTTTTGCTAATTTAATTCTTTGTGCTTCACCACCAGATAATGTTGTTGCTTGTTGTCCTATTTTTATATAACCAAGTCCAACTTTTTTTAACGTGAGTAATTTAGATCTTACAGCTGGTATATTTTCAAAAAAATTACATCCTTCATCTACGGTCATATTTAAAATGTCAGCAATATTTTTTTCTTTAAATTTAATTTCTAAAGTTTCACGATTATATCTGCTACCTTTACAAACATCACAAGCTATATAAACATCCGGTAAAAAATGCATTTCATAAGTAATAACTCCATCACCTTCACATGATTCACATCTTCCACCTTTTACATTAAATGAAAATCTCCCAACCTTATAGCCACGAGCTTTAGATTCAGGTAAGTTAGTGAACCAATCTCTTATTGGTCCAAAAGCACCAGTATATGTAGCTGGGTTTGATCTTGGTGTTCTTCCAATTGGGGATTGATCTATATCAATAATTTTATCTACTTGTTCAACGCCTTTGTAATTTTTAAATGGCATAGGTATTTTTCTAGACTTATTATTATTAAGCATTAAATTTAATGCATTGTACAAAGTATTAACTACTAGAGTAGATTTACCACTACCAGAAACACCTGTTACACAAGTAAAAGTTCCCAACGGTACTTTAAGATTTACATTCTTTAAGTTATTACCTGTAGCTCCTAGAACTTCCAAGAATCTACCATTTTTTGCCGATTTTCTTTTATTAGGAATTGATATACTTTTTTTATTTGATAAATAATTTCCAGTAATACTAACCTTACATTCTTTAATTGTTTTTATTTCACCTTGAGCTACAATTTTACCTCCATCTACCCCTGCTTCAGGACCTAAATCAATTATATGATCAGCGTTTTCCATAGTTTCAGTATCATGTTCTACAACTATTACTGTGTTGCCCAAATCTCTAAGTTTTTTTAATGCATTGATCAATTTAATATTATCTTTTTGATGTAGTCCGATAGAAGGTTCATCCAAAACATATATTACTCCTGTAAGTCCAGAACCTATTTGTGAGGCTAGTCTTATTCTTTGGGATTCACCACCTGAAAGAGTTCCAGATTCTCTAGACAAGGTTAAGTAGTCCAACCCAACGTTCAATAAAAAATCTAACCTTTCATTAATTTCCTTTAATATATGTTGAGCTATTTTTTTTTCTTTTTCATTTAATTTTTCATTTAAACTAGAAAACCAATTTTTTGCTTCAGATATAGATTTTTTGCTAACTTCACTTATATTCAATTTATCAATTTTTACACATAAAGCTTCATCTTTAAGTCTCATCCCTTTGCATTTTTCACAATCAGTCTCGCTTTGATATTGTGAAATTTCTTCTCTTTTCCATTCACTTTCTGTTTCAAGATATCTTCTTTCTAAATTATTAATAACTCCTTCAAATGTTTTTTTAGTTGAATATTTTTCATAACCATCATCATAAGAAAATTTAATTTCTTCTTCATCAGACCCATATAAAATTACATTTTTTATTTCTTTTGAAATTTTTTTCCACGGAATATCTAAAGAAAATTTATAGTGTTTTGCCAATGCTGCCAATGTTTGCGCATAATAAAGAGTTGAAGATTTAGACCATGGTTCAATAGCGCCTTCAGCAATTGTTTTTTTTGAATTTGGAACTACTAAGTTGGGATCAACATTTAAATTTACTCCAATGCCCTCGCATTGCTCACAAGCTCCATAAGGGCTATTAAAAGAAAAAAGTCTAGGTTCAATTTCTTCAATTGTGAAACCACTTTCAGGACATGCAAATTTTGATGAAAAAACAATTTTTTCTATTTTTCTGTATTTTTTAGGCAGAATTTCATTTTCATATTCAACAAATACTAAACCATCAGCTAAATTAAGAGCTGTTTCAACACCCTCAGCAAGCCTGTTACCTAAATCATTATTTATTATTATTCTATCAACAATAATTGAAATATCATGTTTTATCTTTTTATTTAAATTAGGAAATTTATCTATATCACAATATTCCCCATCAACTTTGATTTTTCTAAATCCTCTTTTTTTATAACCAGCAATTTCTTTTTTATATTCACCTTTTCTACCTCTAACTATAGGGGCTAATAAATAAATTGTATTTTTTTTTGGAAGATTTTTAATTTTATCTACAATTTCAGCAACACTTTGAGATTTAATTGGTTTACCTGTGAACGGAGAGAAAGGAGTACCTGCTCTAGCATAAAGAACTCTCATATAGTCATAAATTTCTGTTACTGTTGCTACAGTTGATCTTGGATTTTTAGATGTATTTTTTTGTTCTATTGAAATTGCCGGACTTAAACCTTCTATTAGATCAACTTTTGGCTTTTTCATTTTATCTAAAAACTGTCTTGCGTAAGCAGAAAGGCTTTCAACATACCTTCTTTGACCTTCAGCGTAGATTGTATCGAAAGCAAGAGAAGATTTTCCTGATCCAGAAAGACCAGTTATGACTACAAATTTGTCCTTTGGTATTTCTAGAGAAATATTTTTTAAGTTGTGTTCTTTTGCCCCTTTTATAACGATTTTTTTAAGCATTTTTTTTTAGATATATATCTAACCTATTAATAAAAAGATGGAAATATGTTATATTTGTCTATATTAACAATTAATCTTTAACTAAATCTATAAATAATATGGCAGGAAGTCTAAATAAAGTTCTTTTAATCGGTCGTTTGGGTGCTGACCCAGAAATAAAACAAATGGTTAATGGTAAAAATGTTGCAAGATTAAGTCTTGCAACCAGCAATACGTGGAAAGATAAAAATACAGGAGAAAAAAAGGAAAAAACTGAATGGCATAGAATTGTTATTTTTAACGAGGGCTTAGTTAATGTTGTTCAGCAATATGTTAAAAAAGGTTCTCAGGTTTATATCGAAGGTCAACTAACAACACGAAAGTGGAAAGATGAGAAATCAGGATTAGATAGATATTCTACAGAAGTTGTATTGCAAGGATTTAATTCAACATTCAAAATATTAAGTAGCAAAAGTAACCAAATAGAAAATATACAAGATTCAAATGCTGAAAAAAGCTCACTTCCAAATGAAGAAAATGTATCATCAGGAGATCTAGATGATGAAATTCCTTTTTAAATTAAATGGAAAAATCAGAACCCAATTTAAATAAAAATAATTATAAACCAATTCTTGTTTATGATGAGATGAGCTCGTCTTATCTATCGTATGCAATGAGTGTTATTGTAAGCAGAGCATTGCCTGATGTAAGAGATGGATTAAAACCAGTTCATCGAAGAATAATTTACGCTATGTACAAAGGTGGGTTTGATTGGAGTAAACAGTTTAGAAAATCTGCTAGAGTAGTTGGTGATGTAATAGGTAAATATCATCCACATGGTGATCAAGCTGTATATGATGCTCTAGTTAGACTGACACAAAAATTTTCAATGAGTTTACCTTTAATTGACGGACAAGGTAATTTTGGTTCTATAGATGGAGATCCTCCTGCTGCTATGAGATATACAGAAACTAAACTGTCAAAAGTTTCACAGTATTTAGTTGATGATATAGAAAAAAATGTAATTCAATTTAGAAACAATTATGATGAAACAGAAAAAGAACCAGTTGTTTTACCATCTCAATTTCCTAATTTACTTGTAAATGGAGCTGGTGGTATTGCAGTAGGAATGGCAACAAGTATACCTCCTCATAACTTGGGTGAAATTATTGATGGAACTATTGCTTTTATAAATAATAGAGAAATAACAATCTCACAACTTATGAAAAAGATTCCTGGACCAGATTTTCCTACGGGAGGAATGATTATTGGGAAAGATAATTTAAAACAAGGTTACAATAAAGGTAGAGGTTCTATAAAAATTAGAGGTGAAATTGAAGAAGAAACTTTGAAAAATGGAAGAGAGCGTTTGGTTATTAAATCTATACCATATCAAATAAATAAATCAGTTCTTAATGAAAGAATAGCTGAATTAGCAAGAGAAAAAAAAATAGAAGGAATAAGTGATATTAGAGACGAATCAAATCATAAAGGAATTAGAGTTGTATTGGATTTAAGAAGAAATGTGGAACCAGAAACCATTAAAAGACAGTTATACAAGTTAACATCAGTAGAATCTTCTTTTGGTTTTAATACTTTAGCTATTGTTGAAGGAAAACCAAAGATATTAAATCTAAAGGAATTTATTTCGGAATTTGTTAATTTTAGAGAAAAAACATTAACAAAAAAAATAAAATTTGATTTAGACAAAGCATTAGAAAAAGTCCATATACTAATTGGTCTTTCGGTATCAGTAGAGAATATAGATTCTGTTATAAAAATTATAAAGAATTCAGAAACAGTTGATCTAGCAAAAAAGACTCTTTTAGCAAAAAAATGGAAAATAAATAAAACTAGTAAATTAATTAAACTTATAAAATCAGAAAAAGGAGGAAGTAACTATCAACTATCTGAAGATCAAGTTGTATCAATTTTAGAATTAAGATTGCAAAAATTAACGGCTTTTGGAATTCATGAAATAGAAACAGAAATTAAAAAACTAGCTGAACTGATTCAACAATATGAAAAAACTTTAAAATCTAAAAAAGAATTGTTTAAAGTTATAATTGATGAATTAAATAAAATTAAGGACAAGTATTCAGTTAAACGAAGAACTAAAATAATAGATGCTGTACTAAATTATAATATTGAAGAAACTATACAAAAAGAAGCCGTCGTTATTACAATTACCCATAAAGGATATATAAAGAGAGGCGCACTTTCATCAGTAAAAATTCAAAAGAGAGGTGGAAAAGGTAAAGCGGGCATAAAAACAAGAGATGAGGATTATGTAGTACAAATTTTTACTGCAAATTCACATACACCAATATTGTTTTTTTCTACCCAAGGTCTTGTCTATAAACTTAAAGCTTGGAAAATTCCACAGGGTACCGCTACATCAAAAGGTAAAACTTTATTTAATCTTCTACCATTAAAAAGTCATCAATCAATAAGCTCAATAATGCCACTGCCAGAAAATGAAAACGAATGGAAGAAACTTTATGTGGTTTTTGCTACTCAAAAAGGAAAAATAAGAAAAAATAGCTTAGAAGATTTTATTAATATTCAATCTACTGGAAAAATAGCTATGAAACTAGATCATGATGACAAAATTATTGGTGTTAAGATATGTAGAGAGGACCAAGATATTATCCTTAGCACTCAACTTGGTAAATGTATTAGATTTATGTCAAAAAAATTAAGGATATTTAAGGGCAGATCTTCAAAGGGAATAAAAGGAATGCAATTAGCCGAAAATGATAAAATTATTTCTTTGTCAGTTTTAGATGATGTTAATATAAATTCTAAAACTATTAAAAAAATTCAAAATAATGGCTCTAGTGATAAAGATAAAAAAGCGGAAATTGTTGCAAAACAAAAATATATTCTTTCGATAACAAAAAATGGTTTTGGTAAGAGAACTTCAATTTTTGATTACAGAGTTACCAATAGAGGAGGTAAGGGTATTATTGGAATTATAGCTTCTTCTAGAAATGGTGATGTTGCTTCATCATTTCCAGTTAACGAAGGTGATGAGGTTATTTTATCAACTGATAAAGGTAAAGTTATAAGGTGTGCCGTTAGAGAAATTAGAGTTGCTGGCAGAAATACACAAGGAGTGAGAATTATTAAATTATCAGGAGAAGAAAAAGTTGTTTCTTCAATAAAAATAGATGATAATTTTGTTTAGTTATTAGCTATGAGCAAGATTGGTATTTATCCTGGAACTTTCGATCCAATAACAAATGGACATATTGATTTGATTAAAAGATCACTCAAAATCGTTAACAAATTAATAGTTGCTGTATCAAACGATTATTCAAAAGATTATTTATTTTCATCTGATGAAAGGGTATCTATTATTAAAAATTCTCTTTTTAAAGACTTGAGATTTGATACAAGAAGAGTAGAAATTTTATCATTCAATACTCTAACGACATCATTATGTTTAAAACATAAGGCTACTATAATATTCAGAGGATTGAGAGCGGTTTCAGATTTTGAATATGAATTTCAATTAGCTGGAATGAATAGGCAATTAAATAATAAGATAGAAACCGTATTTTTAATGTCAGATCCAGATAAACAAGTCATTTCATCTAAATTTGTTAAAGAAATTGCCAAATTTAAAGGAAAAATAGATGATTTTGTTACAAAAAGTACTAAAAGAGCAATAAAAGAAAAATATGATTAAAAAAATATTTTTTATTTTTATTTTTTTTTTATTTACTAATGAATTAAACGCAGAAAATAATATTATGATTTTAAAACTTAAAGATGGAAACGTTGAAATTGAATTATTTGAAGATGTAGCTCCAAATCATGTAAAAAGATTTAAAAAACTTTCCTCGGAAAAAATGTATGATGGAGTGGTTTTTCATAGAGTTATCGACGGGTTTATGGCTCAAACAGGAGATGTGCAATTTGGAAACTCAAACTTAGATAGTTTTGATATTGATAGAGCAGGAACCGGTGGATCAAAGTATCCAGATTTAAAAGCTGAGTTCAGTGACATACCTCATGAACGAGGAACTTTATCTATGGCTCGTTCAAGCAATCCTGATAGTGCTAATAGTCAATTTTTTATTTGTTTTAAATCAGCATCTCATTTAGATCGACAATATACAGTTTTTGGTAAAGTCACAAATGGGATGGAGTTCGTAGATTTAATTAAAAAGGGAGATGGCTCAAATGGTCAAGTATCATCTCCAGATAAAATTATCAGTTTGTCTGAAAAAAAATAATTAATTTCATTATGTCCAATGAAAAGTTTTCTTTCAAATTATTGAAAGAAGATGGATATGCACGTTTAGGAAAAATAAATACTGAAAGAGGTCAAATTGATACCCCGGCATTTATGCCTGTCGGTACTCAGGGTACTGTTAAATCTGTTTTTATGGAAGATGTTAAATCTACTGGTGCGCAGATTATTTTATCAAATACATATCATTTAATGATCAGACCTGGTGTCCTAAGAATTAAAAAAGCTGGTGGCCTACATCAATTTATGAATTGTAGTTTACCTATATTAACTGATTCTGGTGGCTTTCAAATAATGTCTCTATCTAAACTAGTAAAAATTGATATTAAAGATGGAGCAACTTTTAATTCTCATATAGATGGAAAAAAATTTATTTTAAGTCCTGAAGAAAGTATTAAAATTCAGAAAGATTTAAATTCTGATATTGTAATGGTTCTTGATGAATGTCCTAAACTAAGTAATGATAAAAATAAAATTAATAAATCTTTAAATTTATCCCTTAATTGGGCCGAAAGATCAAAAAATGAATTTGGTGACAATCCAAAAAAAGCATTATTTGGAATTATACAAGGTGGAATCTACAAGGATTTAAGATTAAAAAGTTTAGAAGGTCTAAAAAAGATAGGCTTTGATGGATATGCTTTAGGAGGTTTAGCTGTAGGAGAGTCGCAAAAACAAATGATTAAAGTATTAGAAAATATCACTCCTTCCATGCCCAAAAATAAGCCACGTTATTTAATGGGTGTTGGAACACCTTCAGATATTCTGTCTGCAGTAAAAAATGGTGTAGATATGTTTGACTGCGTGCTTCCAACTAGATCAGGAAGAACTGGCTTAGCATTTAGTTGGGAAGGAAAGTTAAATTTAAAAAATTCAAAGTATAAAAAAGATTATTCACCAATCAACGAAAATATGAAAATAAGGAATCTTAACGTTTATTCAAAAAGTTACATAAATCATTTAATCAATTCTAATGAGATTTTAGCATCAATGATATTAACAATGAATAACATTGTTTTTTATCAGGAATTGATGGAAAAAATACGTAACTCAATTAAAACTAATACTTTTGATACTTTTTATAACAAATATATAGATGTAATTTAATAATAGATATCCGTATATACTTGAAATAAATTTAAAAAAATATAGTAATACACTTCTTGGGGCCGTTAGCTCAGCTGGTAGAGCACTTCCCTTTTAAGGAAGGTGTCATTGGTTCGAATCCAATACGGCTCACCATTGCAAAATTCTACTATTTTAGTTCTTTACATTCCTTCAAGGTATAAACGTCTAAAATCTCAGTTATTTTCTCCTTTTTATAACAATCAGAATTTAAACCATTTTCAAAAACCTCATTACCACCCCATAACGGTTTAACGAGATATGCTTTTTTAATTTTATTTCTTTTTATATTTTTAATAAAAAAATCTTTATAAATTTTGTAGTATTTAGAATCATTTTTTTGGTTAGCAACATGATTAATAAACCAGACATGACTTTGTGAAAAATCATATAAAGATAATGCTACAGACATAAATTGATAATCTGTGATTATGCTTTTATTAGCATTGTCATTTTTAATTATTTTCATTACTTCTAGCAACTGCTCTATTTCTTTTTTTGGATTATTTGGCATAAGACATGATATCCATTTAAGACCAGATAATTTATCACTCAGTATTTCTGAATTAATAGTTTTACTCATAGATGCATTTCTTAAATCCATGAAATCACGTTTATTAATATATTTATTTGCATAATGTATAGTAGAACCTAAAGATAAAATAATTAACATGCTCAGAATATACTTTTTATTTTTATAATATTTTAAAAAATAAATATGTGAAAATCCTGTTAATATAGGGATTATAAAAAATATAAACATTCCATTAATAGTCATTAATTGATGCATTATTAATGCATATGATGAAGCTATAAGAGCTAATGATATAAAAAATTCATTATTTTTTAAATATTTATAATTATTTATTATGCTTTTAATACTTATTATTAAAAGAATTAATGTAGATAAATGTATTAATTTAAATCTTATAAATATTCTAGAGAACTCTAGAGGAAAAAGGAAATGATCGAATCTTATTTCTCCTATAGACAAAGGAAATAAAATATATTGATATACAAAAGTTTCAAAAGAAATATTACTTAGTAAACCTATGACAAGAAAAAAAATAATTATTGCAAGAGAACCAAAAATACCATAAATAATTTTTTTAATATCAAAATTAAAAATAAAATATAATAAAGATAAAAAAGCTATTATTAAAAAAAAATGTCCTGTTGGAGTTTGTTTAGTTAAAAAAGAGGTTAATAAAATAATTGGTAAGAAAAACCAATAGATTCTTAAATTTGTTTTCAATGCAAGAATAAAACAAAATACAGAAATTATAGATAATATCGATGCATGATGATCAACATAAGGTGTTCCTGATGAGGGATAAGCTAATATAGAAACAAGTAAAGAATAAAAAAAACAATAATTTATATTAAGTTTGAATTTATAAAGAGTGTAATAAGTAGATATAGAAATTAAAAAATTAAATATTGATGCATGAAACACATAACTAAACCAAGATACACCAAAAACCATAAAAAAAAGTGCTTGAGTATATGTTATGAATGGTCCAGCTATAGTCCAATAATCTTTAAATGGATAATAACCATTTAGGACATCGTAACCTGAATTGAAAAACCAAAAACTATCTATAGGACAAACACCTAAATTTCCATAATATTGATTTATTGAAGTGGAAAAAAAAAATAATATTATAATATAAAGTGTTTTTTTATATTTATTAAAATTTGATTTAATAATTTTCATTTTTCTAAATAATGTTATTTTCTTATAAATATAGATTATATTAATTAAATGTTATAGTACATGGTTGGTAATAAAATATGTCCTCATCTAAACCGTTAATTTTAAAATGGTCAGAAAAATACTCCTCATTTAAAAAACTATTTCTTTACTATAATATCTATATAAGAAATTTTAAATTTTTTTTTAATAATTCACAATTTGGTGAAGATAAAAAAATTATTAAGTTATTTAAAAAAAATACAAATGGAACATATGTTGATATAGGGTGCTTTCATCCAATAAGACAAAATAATACTTATTTAATGCATAAGGAGGGTTGGCGTGGTGTAAATATCGATTTAAATCCATTAACAATTGATTTATTTAATGTAGCTAGACCCAAAGATATAAATATATGCGCTGCTGTATCAAATAAAAAAGGATTTAAAAATCTTTTTTTCGATCATCAATTAAGTTCTTTAAATACAATAAGTAAAAATCATACGTTATTCATAGAAAAGGCTTTTGGTAATAAAAATTTAATCAAAAGAAAGATTAAAACTAACACAATTAAAAATTTATTAAAAAAAGCAAATATTAATAAAATTGATTTTTTAAATATTGATATAGAAGGCCATGAACTTGAAGTCTTGAAAACATTAAATTTTAATCATTATGATATAAAAGTTATATGTGTAGAAATTGTAAATTATGATTTTTACTCTAAAAAGATTAAAACAAATAAAAATAAAATATTTAGAATTTTAAAAAAAAATAATTACATTTTAAAATTTAAAACATATGTTAATTATATTTTTGTAAAAAGATGAAAATTCAATTCAAAAAATATTGGAGAAAAACAAGTTTAAAAGATAAAGAAGATGCTATTTTTCTTTTAAGTCACATTAATGAATTAAAACCAAAAAATATACTTGAGATAGGTGTATTTCATGGAGTTACTTCACGAAACATATGCGAGTTATTATACAATATCCATGGTAACAATTTTAAATTTACTGGTATAGATTTATTTGAAATTAATACTAAAAATATTGAAGATGAAATACCACCCAAAACAACTTTTTCAAATCCTTTGAAAACTTTTTATTACAGTTATATTGCAAAAGAAGACCCTTATTCTTATGAATCTGTGCTTAAATTATTAAAAAAATTTAAAAGTAATATTAATATAATAAAAGGAAATTCAAATAAGATTCTTCAAGAAATTAAAATTGAAGTTTTTGACTATGTTTTTTTGGATGGTGGACATAAATATGAAACTGTAAAAAACGATTTAAATAATTTAACAAAAGTTATTAAAAATTATGGTGTAATACTTTGTGATGATTATAATCTTAATTATGCACCTGGTGTTAAAAAAGCTATTGATGAATACGTACTTAATAATAATTTCGAACTAAAAATTTTAAGATCAAGATTTGCTGAAATAAAAATGAAAATTAAATAATTTTTTTTATTGGTGGATATTTAATGATAATTTCAGGTATCCATAAATTAAGAGAGATTATTCTTTTTGTGCTAGAAGGGTGTGTGCTCATCCACTGTGGCGGCTCATTTCCTTTATGTGCTTCTTTCATTCTTTCCCAAATTTTTACGGATTCTCTGATATCGTATCCAGCTAATGAAGAAAAAATTAAACCCAGGTAGTCTGCTTCACTTTCTTGTTTTCTACCAAAAGGGTTATCAATTCCAAAAGTTCTTATTAAACCTGCAACATCAACTCCTGCTGATCTTGAAGCTGCAGAAATTTTTCCGCCAGAAGCAATATCAGCAATTTGAGTTCCTAAATTTAAGATTAAAGCTCTGCTAGCTCTTTCTACAGAATGTTTGGCTACAGCATGAGCTATTTCATGACCCATTACAGAAGCTAAACCATGTTTATTTTTAGTAATTTTTAAAATTCCAGTATAAACAGCTATCTTACCACCAGGCATGCACCATGCATTTTTAATTTTGTCATCATCAATAAGTATATATTCCCAGTTAAAGTTATAAGTTGGATCTTTTTCATTTTTAGAATCAAAATAAGCACTAACCGACTCTTCAATTCTTGATCCAATTTCTTTAATTTCATCTAATTGTTTTTTGTCTTTACTTAATTTCGCTTTTCGCTTGACGTTTTCGTATATTTGAACAGCTTGCCTATTAAGAGTGGATTCTGGTATTAATTTTAATTGTTTTCTTTCAGTTATTGGTGCAGTTGTGCACGAAGTAAATACTAACCCGCAGCTACACACACCAAAAATTTCGAGAAATTTTCTTCTATTTATGTTATTAATATTATTCATAAAAATGTCTTTATATTAGATGTCAAAACAACAAAAAAAAAGAAGTATTTTTGCTAGAATTAGGAACTATTTCATTGCTGGAATAGTTGTTTTAATACCAATTGGTATTACTCTATACCTTACAATTTTTTTAGTTTCTATTTCGTCAAAAATTTTACCTAAAGAAATTAATCCAAATCATTATTTACCATATAATATACCTGGACTGGAAATAGCGATTTCAATAGTTTTAATAACTTTTATAGGTTGGTTATCTTTGTCTTTTATAGGTAAGAGACTTTTAAATTTATTAGAAAATATTTTAAAAAAAATACCTATTTTAAGAACTATTTATTCTGCAATAGGTCAAATGACTGATACATTTACTAAAACTGATAAAGATAAAAAAAATGTAGTTTTGGTTGAGTATCCAAGAAAAGGAACATGGGCGGTTGGTTTTGCTACAAAAGAAAATAGTGGAGAAATAACCGATAAAACAAAAAAAGATTTAATAAATGTTTTTGTACCGACAACGCCAAATCCTACCAGTGGTTTTTTATTAATGTTTCCAAAAGATGATGTTATCTATCTTGATTTAAGTTTTGAGGAGGCTTCTAAATTTATTGTTTCTGCAGGAACATCAAATCCTAAATAATCTCACTTATAACATCAGCCTTATCAAATAATTTCATTAAAAGATCATATTTTTTAAAATTATTTTCGTCATTTTCTATATTTTTAATATTAATATTAGCAATACTGAAAAGATCTTCATGATGAACTGGGTCAGCAAGTTTAAAATTTTTTATTCCACTTTGCTGATATCCTAAAACATCACCAAATCCTCTTAGTTTCATATCTTCTTCTGCAATTAAGAATCCATCATTAGATGATTTTAATATTTTTATTCTTTTTTTCGCATTTTCACTTAAATTTTTTTTAAATAATAAAATACAGGTTCCTTGTTTAGAACCTCTTCCAATTCTGCCTCTTAATTGATGTAGTTGAGATAGACCAAACTTATTAGAGTTTTCTATAACTATAACATTTGCGTTTGGAAAATCTATTCCAACTTCTATAATTGTAGTAGATACTAATATATCAATTTTTTTTTTTAAAAAATTATTTAAAACTTTATCTCTTTCATTTTTATCAAGACCTCCATGTATCAACCCAACTTTATTCTTAAAATTATTAGATAAAAAATTATATTTATTTACAGCAGCTGAATAATCAAGTATTTTTGATTCTTCTATTAAAGGACAAACCCAAAAGATTTGATTTCCTTCATAAATTTTTTTTTTAATAAAAAGGATAATCTCATTAATTTTCTCTTCAGGTTTACTTAATGTGATTACTTCTTTTCTGTTAATTGGTTTTTCAATTAGTCTTGAAACATCCATATCTCCATATACAGCCATGATTAAAGTACGGGGTATAGGTGTAGCAGACATTAATAATATGTCACAATTCTTGCCGCCTTTGTTGGCAAGCTCTATTCTTTGATGAACTCCAAATTTATGTTGCTCATCAATAATTGATAAACCTAAATTTTTAAATATAGTTTTTTTTTGAAATAAAGCATGTGTACCTATTAGAAAATTAATTTTACCATTAAGCAACTTTTCTAAAATTTCTTTTTTCTCATCAGATTTAGTTTTTCCACTTAAAAATCCGATATTAACATTAGTTGAGGAAAATAATTTCTTTGCAAGAATATAATGTTGCTTAGCTAATATTTCTGTTGGAGCCATCATTACTACTTGATAATCTGACTCGATAACATTAGCTGCTGCAGTAAAAGCCACTACAGTTTTTCCTGAACCTACATCGCCTTGTAAAATTCTGAACATTTTATAATGTGATTTTAAATCGTTATTTATTTCACTAATTACTTTTTTTTGATCACTAGTAAAATAAAAATTTAAATTTTCTACTATTTTATTAGATATAATATTATAGAATATTTTTTTTTCTTTTTTTAATCTCTTAATTCTTCTTCTAACTTGAGATAAAACCAATAAGTTTGATAAAATTTCGTCATATGCTAATCTTCTAAAGTATTTTGAATTAATTTTATTATCATTGCCCTCATGTATGTAGTTTACAGATTCTACCCAGCTAACGTTTCCTATTTTTTTAAGTACATTCTTGTCATGCCACTCTTCAAGATTTGTTACTTTTTTTAATACTTGTTCAATTAATTTTCTATAAACTTTTTCTGTAAGACCTTCAGTTAAAGGATATTTTGGAATTATTTTATTAACATATTCTTCTTTTTCAACAGGAACAATATAAGCTGGGTTTGTTATTTGATATTTTTTTTTAAAAAAATTTATTTTTCCACTAATTATAACTAATGAATTTATAGGGAGTATCTTTCGTATATATCCTTCTCTACTATTAAAAAAAACAATATCTATCTTACCTTTCAAATCCTCACATATTACTCTGTTAGGTAAATTTCTAATTCGTGGAAAATTATATTTTATTACTTTAACTTTAATCGTGCTTATTTTTCCAATTTCAAGTCTATCTAGGGTGACCAAATTAGACCTATCAGTATAGCCTTGGGGAAAATTCCAAAGAAGATCTTTTATCTTTTCAATTTTTTTTTTCTTTAATAGCTTTTTTGTTTTATTGCCAACACCGTCTAAAGTAGATACATTTTTAGTTAAAAAATTTTGAATATTTAAATGATTCATTAATTTATAATATATAATAAATCTTATTAAATAATGATAAACAAAGAAGTTTTAAAAAAACAAATTATCTACAGGTCTACTCACAGGGGATCAAAAGAAATGGATATCTTACTTGGAAATTTTGTAAAAAAATATGTTGATAATCTCACGGATGAAGATCTTGCAAACCTGGATAGTATATTAAAAATTGAAGATGAAATTCTATACAATTGGTATTTTTATAAGAATAATAGTGAAATAATTCCGAAAAATAAAATATCAAAATTGCTTAAGGAATTTAAACTATAATGGCGGAGAGAGTGGGATTCGAACCCACGAATGAGTTGCCCCATTGCTGGTTTTCAAGACCAGTGCTTTCAACCGCTCAGCCATCTCTCCAAGTTTTTAATATATTTTTTTATAAAATTACACAACTACAATTTACATTTTTATCCTATAGTATCTATTTAGGAGCAGTCTTTTCTTTAAAATCCTTTAATTCCATATTAGATACATTATAATATTTTTATGCGAGGATTTATCTATAAAGCAATTATTATTACCTTTATTTTTATAGTTGGTTTTGAATTCACAATTGGAAAAAGAATTGATCCTATAGTTGAAAATATTAATGCAGTTAATGATGAGCATGGTCGGAAAATGTTGATTAACAAATTAAGAAAAGAGATGAGAAAAGGCTTAGAAAAGGAATACATGCTTCATGAAGAAGATAGAATCTTAATTTATAAATTTTTTAATAAACTAAAATCAGAAATTAACAGTGTTGAGAATAATTAATGTTAGTTACAAATATAAACTTCACCCATTTTTAAATTCTTCTTGACGAAATTTAAATTATATTCTTCAACAAAAATTAGTTTACAACCAGAAGGATTCTCTCTTCTTATATTCCTAGTATATTTTACTAAAACAAATTTTTCAGAACTTTTTGGATATATAGAGAAGTAAGGTTTTACACAATTATAATTATTATTTATAAATGGTTCCACAATATGTTTTGGTGATACATAAATACATTTGTCATTAATTTTATTTATTTCAGTATTTGTATTTATTTTTTTGGCAATATTTCTTCCACTTACGCCCCAGTAATCAAGTTCAAAATTATTATTTATATTTACAAAATTTCCAAATAAATTAAACCAAGTATATTGATAGGGATACATATTAAAATTTTGGATTAGAAAAATTGTTATAGAAAGCATTCCGATATATAATGTTATTTTCTTCGAAAATAAATAAATAATTGAATAAGTTGAAATTAAAATTAACGGAACTAAAAACATTATGTGTCTTAACTCATCATACAAATTTACCTCTAATAAAATTAATAAAAAAATAATACTAATAGTAGAGAGCATAATCGAACCTAAAATTATTTGATTTCTACTTTTTGTAAATATTTTTTTTTCAACAAAAGGAAATAATAGTAGACCAATCAAAGCTAATATAGGTAATTTAAAAAAAAGCCATATAAATATATAACTCGAGGGCAGATTTAAAGCATCCATACATTTTCCAAAAGTTAATGTACAAACACCATAAGGAATATTTCTCATTTGATTTATAGAGTCTAATACTAAAAGAGGGTTATTCCAAAGAACGGGATATAATGAAAATGTTACTAATAGAGTAAGAAAAAAAAATAATATAATTTTGTAAAAATAAGACTTTATAATTTCATAAAAAGTTTTTTCAATAGCATTACATGTTATTATAAAAATTATAAAATATTGTAATATTATTAATATTCCAGAAATTCTTATTGAAAGTAAAATGCCAGTAGTAAGCGAAAGTACTAAAATATTTAAAATTGAGATTTCTTTTTTTTCATACAATTTTAAAAAAATTTTAATGCTAATATAAGAAGATAAAATCCAAATAAACAAAAAAGGAATATCTTTAGGGTTATAAAAACCATGACCGAGCAAGTAAGGATATAATAAGTAAAAAATTAAAAAGATATTACTAAATAATTTATCTTCAATTACAAATTCTACAATCTTTTTTGAAAATATTCCGGAAAAAAAATATATTAAGAATATAAAGCTATGGTTTATTAAAATATTAGATACATCTTCAGAATATTTATCTATATGAATAAATAAACTAATAAAAGATAAATAAACTTGTGAAAAGTAGTGATGTCCTACACCATGAAATTTCCATTCATATGAGTATAGATTTGAATAACCATGATTATTTAAACCAAAAAAATTTTTTATTGCATCCTTACTAAGTTTCCAATTGGTTTGCTCAATAAATTCGTCCGTGGAAATTCCTGTATTTATTGATAGATAAAAACCGAAAATAAGATAAATTAATAAAAATATATTAAATATTAAATTTAAAGATTTTTTGGAAAGTTTTTTTGGTATTTTAATAGTTCTACTCATCAATTTAACTATATACTATACTGAAATATCATGAAAAAAAAAATTTTATTATTCATAGTAACGTATAACTCTTCATTTAGATTATTAAATATCATGAATAAAATAAAAAAAATTAATAAAAAAAATGACATTTATAAAATTCTTATTAGTGATGACTGTTCCACTGACGATACAATTGAATATATTAAAAAAATAAAAAGATCTAAAAAGATAAAGATACTGATTAATAAAAGAAACTTAGGTTATGGTGGCAATATAAAACAATGTTTGACTTATGGCATTAAGAATAAATATGATCATGCAGTCATGATACATGGTGACGATCAATATGATGCAAGATACATACCCAAATTAGTTAATAAATTAAAATCAAAAAATACCGATATCGTTACTGGATCTAGAATGCTTAATAAGAAAACTGCAATGAAAGGAGGCATGCCCATCTATAAATTTATAGGTAATATCATTTTGACAAAAATATTTAATTTTATATGCAGTACAAATTTTACCGACGCACATACAGGTTTGTGGGCTTATAATTTAAGTATTTTTAAACTTATTAATTTAAAAAAAATGGATAATGGATACAATTTTGATAACCAATTAAGGATTACTGCCACTAATAACAATTTGAAAATTAAAGAAATATCTATTAATACATTTTATCGTACAGAAACATCAAGATGGCATGTAATTTATTCACTAAATTTTTTAAAATATTTATTAATTAATATTTTTAAAAAATAACTAATATTCGACTTTATGACAAAAAAAAATACTTATAGATTTCTTTTATTTATTTTTCTTTTTAATATTATATTTTTTAATAGAATATCTGTTCAAGCAAATGAAACATTCTCTTCTTGGCTAGAATCTTATAAAAAATTTGCTTTATCAAAAGGCATTTCACAAAAAACTTTAGATTTGGCATTGGGAGATGTTAAATTTTTAAATCAAGTAATAAAGTACGATAGAAAGCAACCTGAATTTTTTGAAGATACAAATACATATGTTAGTAAAAGGGCTACTCTATCTAGATCAAGTAAAGCTAAAAAGTTATACGAAAAAAATAAAGATTTATTTAATGATGTAGAAACAAATTTTTTTGTTGAAAAAGAAATATTATTAGCTCTCTGGGGAATAGAAACTAATTTTGGTAAACATGTGGGCAAAATGGATATAATTTCCTCTCTTGCAACACTAAGTTATGATAAACGTAGAAGGGATTTTTTTTCATCACAATTATTAATTTTATTAAAATTAATTGATGAGCAATTACTAGACCATTCAACATTATTTGGATCATGGGCTGGGGCTTTTGGAAATTTTCAATTTATGCCATCTACCATAAAAAATTACGCAATAGATTACGATGGTAATAGTAAAATTGAACTGAAAACTTCATTGCAAGATTCATTAGCCTCCGCTGCAAATTATATTAATAGAATTGGTTGGAGACAGAATGAACCATGTTTTTATAAAGTAAAAACCACTAAAGAAATTAAAAATAAATATATAAATTCATCAGCTAGAAAAATTAAAAATAGACTTAAAGTTTCAAAATGGGAAAGAAAAGGAATTATCATAGAGAATGTTGATACAGTCGACAAAAATCTTAAAGCAGCTCTTGTAATGCCGGATGGTAAACTAGAAACACCAACTTTTTTAGTTTTTCAAAATTATGAAAAAATATTAAAATGGAATAGATCCTTAAGATTTGGAATTAGTGTATGTACTTTAGCAAATATGATAAAAAATGAAATTGAATAAAATAATATCATTATTAATAGTTTTTAATTTGTATTCATGTGCAGATTATAAATCAATTAAACTAGATGATAAAAAATACTACTCATCAACTGGATTTGTATTAATCTATGAAGACGATTTATATAAAGAAAAAATAATTAACAAAAAGATTAATAATGAAAAGTTACTAGCAATTCATGATATATTGAAAGTTAATACACCAATAAAAATAATTAATCCTGATAACTCAAAATCTGTTGAAGCAAAAGTTTATAAAAAAGGTAACTATCCAAAAATATTTAATATGGTAATTACTAAAGAAATCGCCTCTATTCTTGACCTAGATTTAGATAATCCATTTGTTGAAATTATTGAAATAAAAAAAAATGAAACTTTTATTGCTAAAGAAGGAAGTATTTTTGAAGAAGAAAAAAATGTTGCTGATAAAGCACCAGTAGATGAAATTAAAATGGATGATATAACTTTAAGTAAAAAAAAAGCAAAGAAAAAAACTACCAAAAAAAATAATTTTATCTTAATTGTGTCAGACTTTTATTTTGAAGATTCAGCAAATAATTTAAAGAACGATTTAGTTAAAAAAATAGACGCTACTAATATTTCTGTTAAAAAAATTAATGACAAAAAATATAGGGTTTTAATGGGTCCTTTTGAAAATTTTAATGCTTTAAAAACTACATATATTAGTTTAAATAAATTAGGTTTCGAAGGTTTAAACATTTATAAAAAATAAAATGAAATTTCTTAAAATTTTTATATCAATTATCTTTTTTTCTATCTTTTTAAAGAATTCATATTCAGAAATTAAAATCGATGTTGATCATATAATTTTGCAAGACCACCATTCTGGACAAATACTTTTTGAAAGAGAAGCTGATGAAAAAATTTATCCTGCTTCTATGACTAAAATTATGACAGCTATTGTTACTTTTGATTTATTAAAAAAAGGCGAAACATCTTTGGATGAAATGATAACAATTTCTGAAAAAGCTTGGAGAATGTCACAGAGCGGATACTCTTCAATGTTCATAATGTTAAATGATCAAGTTAGTGTTGAAGATTTGCTTAAAGGCATAATAATAGTTTCAGGCAATGATTCTTGCGTTGCTTTAGCCGAAGGACTTTCCGGCACAGAAGAAGATTTTGTTATTTTAATGAATGAAAAAGCTGAAGAAATTGGTTTAGAAAATACTAATTTTAATAACGCTTCAGGTATTAACGATGTAGAGAATTACTCTACCGTTAGAGATGTTCTAAAAATGTCGCGATATATGATTGAAAACTATCCTGAATATTATACTTACTTCAAAGAAACTACTTTCACATGGGATAGAACAGGTGGAGATCCAATAACACAAGGCAATAGAAATCCTTTGTTATATAAAAATGTTGGTGCTGATGGAATAAAAACAGGATTTTTAACAGTTGAACAATATTCTTTAGCAGCCTCGATGGAGGTGAATCAGCGAAGAATTACAGCGGTAGGAAGCGGCTTCAAGTCTAAAAATTCAAGATCAAGAGAAACATTAAGAATATTAAATTGGGGTTTAAGAAAATTCGATACTATAAAAGTTACAAAAAAAAATGAAGTTTTCACTGAGCTTAATGTTTGGTTAGGTAAAAAAAATAAGGTTTCGGTAACGTCAAATGAGGATTTTTATATAACTATACCAAAAAGAAAAAAGAAAACTATAAAAGCCGTTATCGAGTATGAAGGACCAATACAATCTCCAATTAAAAAAGGGGACAATCTAGCTTTACTGAATATTTATGTTTCAGGAGAGCTAAAAAAACAAATAAACCTTATATCTAATGAAGATATTAAAAGATCCAATATTTTTTCTAGATTACTTACATCACTAAATTATTTGGTTTGGGGTGATGTATAAAAAAAAATCTCTTTTTATTACCTTTGAAGGTATAGAAGGATCAGGAAAATCATTTCAAAGTAAAAAATTATATAATAATTTAAAACTTAAAAATATTTCTTCATTGTTAACTAGAGAACCAGGTGGAACGGGTAGTGCTGAAAAAATCAGAAATGTAATACTTGATGATTATTTTCATCCCAAATTAAAAGAAAAATTTAACAAATATACAGATACTTTATTGTATTTAGCTTCAAGAAACGAACATGTCATAAATAAGATTAAACCAGCAATTTTAATGAAAAAAATTGTAATATGCGATCGTTTTATAGATTCTACAATGGCTTATCAAGTATATGGAAAAAATGTAAATAAAAATTTTATTGATCATATTCATAAACATATTTTAAAAGGTTTAAAACCAGATATTACTTTTTTATTAAGAGTCAATGTATCAAAAGCTTTATTTAGATTAAAAAAAAGAAAAAAGAAAAATAGATATGATAAATTTTCAAAAAGTTTTTATACAAAAGTTCAAAATGCATTCATTAAAATATCTCGAAAAAATAAAAGACGATATATAGTTTTAGATAATACTAATGATTCAAATGATATCGAAAAAATAATACTTAAAAAAATTTTATTAAAGCTTAAAAAATGAACCAAACTTCAGTTAATGGTAAAAACTGGATCTATAAAAAATTTGACTCCTCTGATATTATTAAATTTACTGAAAAATATTCATTATCAGAAACTGTTGCTAAACTTTTATCTATTAGAAAACATAATATAGATAACATTGATCTTTTCTTAAATCCTAAAATTAAAAATCTATTACCCAATCCTTTCCAACTAAAAAATATGAATAATGCTATTAATAGAACATATAAAAGTATTATTAATAATGATCTTATTGGTATTTTTGGTGACTATGATGTTGATGGCGCAACATCAACTGCTTTATTAGCTAAGTATTTTTCTTCTATTAATCAAAAAATAAAAACATATATACCTGATAGGCATACTGAAGGTTATGGTCCATCAGTAGATAGTTTTAAAAAACTTATTGATCTAGGTACAAAAGTTATATTTACAGTTGATTGTGGCACATCATCATATGAGCCTATCCAATCAGCACAAAAATTGAAAGTTGATGTAATAGTTCTTGATCACCATCAGGCAGATATTAAAGTCCCCAACGCCTGTGCGATCGTTAATCCAAATCAATTTGATGATACATCAGGACTAAATTACTTATGTGCTGCTGGTGTATGTTTTGTTTTTTTAGTTGGACTAAACAAAAAATTAAGAGAAAGCGAATGGTTCAAAAAAAATAGCATTATAGAACCTAATATATTAGATTTTTTAGACTTAGTATCTTTAGGGACTGTCTGTGATGTGGTTCCTTTAATTGGTTTAAATAGAGCTATAGTAAAACAAGGTCTCAAAATATTATCTAATAGATCAAATTTAGGTTTAAAAACTTTATTTGATCTTTGTAAAATTGAATCACGACCTACTGCTTATGATTTAGGCTATAAACTGGGTCCAAGAATTAATGCGGGCGGTAGAGTAGGGAAATCTTCTCATGGAGCTGAACTTTTAATTTCTGATGATCCTCAAAAAACATATAAAATTGCTATTGCTTTAGATAAATCAAATAAGGAAAGACAGAACATAGAGATAAAGTTACATGAAAAAATAGATGATGAAGTAAAAAAATTCCATAATCATCCAGTTTTAGTCATGTCCGGTGAAGAGTGGCATGAAGGAATTATTGGTATTGTTGCGTCAAGAATTAAGGATAAATATAATAAACCAGTTGTATTAATTTCTTTAAAAAACGAATTAGGAAAAGGTTCAGCAAGATCAATAGTAGGTTTTGATATAGGAACACAAATTATCAAAGCTGTTCAATTAAATTTACTTCAAAAAGGCGGAGGTCATAAAATGGCAGGAGGTTTTACAATAGATAAAAGTAAAATTTCTTCCTTTAGAGATTTTTTAATTAAAAATTTTGAAAAGTTTTATGAATACTCAACAAAAGATCTTAACTTATATTTGGATACAGTAATTGCTCCTAGCGCCTTAAATGAAAGCTTTTTCCAAGAAGTTAACTCATTAGGACCCTTTGGATCTGGCAATTCTGAACCAAAATTTGTTATTGAAGAAATTAGTGTTATTGAATCAAATATTGTTAGTGACTCCCATATCAAGAGCATATTACTTGGTAAAGATGGATCAAGATTTAAAGGATTTGCATGGAATGCAAAAAATACACCATTAGAAGCTTACCTAAATAAAAATTTTAAAAAAAAAATTAATATAGCTGGAAATATGAGGCTTAATGAATGGCGTGGAAAAAAAGAAGTTGAATTTATTATTCAAGATATATTATTAAATTAAAAAAAAGTTTTTACTTATCGTCAAATGTTAAGGCTTTTTCTAGTGAAGAAATAAATCTTTTTGAAGTTGGTTTTGTAATAGAAGCAAAGGTATCAAATATTTTACCATTTTTTCCGAGTATTATTTTATGAAAGTTCCACTTCGGTACAGCAGATCTACCATAATTTTTATTAGCCCACTGATAAAAAGGATGCGCATTTTTACCTTTTACTGAAACTTTTTCAGTCATTGGAAAAGTTATACCAAATCTTGATTCACAAAAGTTTTTAATTTCTTTATTATTGCCCGGTTCTTGATTACCAAAATCATTTGAAGGTACACCAATCATAATAACTCCTTTAGACTGGTATGTTTCCCATATTTGTTGCATATCATCATATTGTTTTGTAAATCCACATTGACTTGCTACATTTACTACTATGATCACTTTATTTTTATACTCAGATAAATTTAATGAACTTCCATCGAGGTCATTAAAACTAAAATCATATGCCAAACTGTCATACTTTGCTGACGTGCTAGTTGTAAAAATAGACATAATAATTATTAAAGTTAAAAATTTAAACTTATATAACATATAGAATGTTATTATTTCTTTTTACTAACAATCAATAGTAAAAAGTACCCCATTAGAGCAGATAAAGTTGAGCCAATTAAAACACCAATCTTAACACCGTCTATATGTTCGGTGTTTTCAAGAAAAGCTAGATTTCCTACAAATAAACTCATGGTAAAACCTATGCCGGTTAATATGCCAACTGCATAGAACATAATCCAATTAGAATTGGTTGGCATTTCAGCCAATTTCATTTTTACAGCAAAATAAGAAAATACAAAAACACCAATCTGTTTACCAAAAAAAAGTCCACACATAATTCCTAGAGGAACTGGAGAAATAATAGTATTAAAAGTTACGTTATCTAAAGTGACTCCAGCATTTGCTAAAGCAAACAATGGCATTATTCCGAAAGCCACATAAGGGGACAATAAGTGTTCTAATTTCATTAGCAAAGAGTAATCTTTTTCCTTATTTTTATGTGGTATTGAGCAGGCCAATAGAACACCTGATATAGTAGAATGAATTCCCGACTTATACGTAAAAAACCATAGAAAAATTCCTACTATCAAATATGGATAAAATTTTTTAATTCCTAATTTATTAAAAATTAAAAGCAGTATAAAAGAGGCCAGCATTAATGATAAATATATATATTGAAGCTCTGTAGAATAAAAAAATGCTATAATTATAATTGCGCCCAGATCATCAATAATAGCTAATGCTACTAGAAAAACTTTTAAAGATATTGGAATTCTTGATCCTAACAAAGATAAAACACCTATTGAAAAAGCTATGTCAGTCGCTGAAGGAATGGCCCATCCTCTAAGAGTATATCCAGTATCATAATTTATAATTATATAAATTAGAGCCGGGACAGCCATACCACCAATAGCTCCTATGATTGGTAAAAGTGCCTGTTTGGGTTTAGAAAGTTCTCCTTGTATAAATTCTCTTTTTATTTCCAATGTTACCACAAAGAAAAAAATTGCCATTAAAACATCATTAATCCAATGAAGTACGCTGAGATCTAAACCAAAAGTTTTAGTACCAATTAAAAAATGAAAATTTAATATTTCGAAATAATAATAACTTAAATTAGTATTACTTAAAATGAGAGCTATTACTGCAGCAATAAGCAGAAGTAAACCACTAGCAGCTTCTAGTTTAAAAAACCATTTAAATGGTGCTGTAATATATCTAATCATTATTTTTGATTATATCACCAACAGAAATTTTACCACTTGTCAAGATTTCGCATCTTAGACCAGCTTTAAACATCAATTCTTTTACTAAATTTTTTTTTGTTAATAAATTTTCTAAATATTTACATGGATGACATAAAGCATGACCCTTTACTTTAATATTGCCTATAAAAAATTCCTTATTTAATAAATTATTTAATTTAACTCCTTTGGTAATAATATTTCTTCTAAAATTAATCGGTAGAATTTTGCTATTTGAATTATCATTATAAAAATTAATATTTTCAATTTCAATGAGAGTAAGTTGAGATATTTTATCATTGTTATCTTTAAATTTTCTATCATTAACTAATCCTTTTTGCTTGATAGCCTCAACACTATTGACACTGTCAATAACGCCACCTTTATTTTTACAAATACCTATTTCAATAACTTTTGACATATTAAAAAAAACCCATTTTATTGCTTGTTAGTATTTAAGATCAACATAGTATTCATCTAAAAACTTTCTATAATTTTTCCATGAATTTATTGATGTATTATATATTTTATTTCTCACTTGTATATCACTTGCAGTTTTAACTGCCCTTTTATTATTATAGAATTCAAGACAATTATTCTCCCATTCCAGATCGCAGAAATTCAATAAATTTTTTATTTCTTCTTTTGTGTTTATAACTAAGTTCTCATATTTAATATTAAAAATAGAATTTGGTAGTAAATTATTCCAGTAATTCATCAAATCATAATATAAGTTATAATAAGATACGATCTCATTTAAATTATATGCAAAATTAATCTTTTTTCCCGGGAAATAATTTTTAAAAATAGAAAGAATGTTATCTTTTGAATTTCTATAGCAATGTATAATTTTGGATTTAGGTAAAATTAATTTTATTAATCCTAAATATAAAAAATTTATTGGTAATTTATCCGTAGTAATTTTTAGATTGTTTGATATTTCTTTCATATTAGCTAGATATTCATTACCAATTTTTTTTAATATATTTTTATTTTTGAAAATAGAATTTAATTTTTTATTATGAGAATATTTTTCTATCAAGTTAGGAATAAATTCAACTTCATCTGCACCAAATACTTTAGTATGATTTGATAAAATTTGTTCAATTAAAGTTGTTCCAGATCTGGGCATGCCAACTATGAATATAGCTCCTGGACTTTCAGTACCACTTTCTTTGTATTTATTGAGCAAATCCTTCGTGTAAGTTTTTTTAATTTCTTTAAATTTATTAATTTCATCATTTAATGAAAAATTAACTTTTTTTCTAGAATGTGAATTTGCTTTTATAAAAAAACCAAAAGATCTATCAAAATCTTTTATATCCTCGTGTGCTTTGCCTAAAGCATACGCCAATATCATCTTAGCCTCTGTATTATTTTCTTCTATTTTTTCATACAAGGTGCTTAACTGACTTAAATGTTCATCATTTTTCTTATAAATTGTTATTCTGCTAAGTAACCTATGAGCATGAAAAAAATTTGGATTTATAGCAATAGATTCTTTCAAATACTTTCTTGCATCACTCAATTTACCAATTGATATTAAAACATTTGCTAAGTTAAGATGCGCGTAATAAAAATTTGGATTTATCTGAATTGCTTTTTTATGATACTTTATTGATTCTTCATTATAATTAAGAGAATTATATAAAGTGCCTAAATTAGTTAAAGGTTCTGGAATTTTTTTATCTAGTAAAATCGACTTCCTGTATAAATCTTCAGCTTTTTTAATATACTTTTTTGAGTTTTTGTCTACCGAACTTTTGTTATAAAAAATTTGACCTAAATTATTATAAATCATTGCATATCCTGGGTCTATTTTAATACCTTTTTCATAACAATTTATGGCCTCATCAATTTTATTTTGACCTGTTAATGCCAAGCCTAATAAATTATATAAAAATACCATCTTTGGATTTTGATCTATAAGTTCTTTTACAATTTGTTCAGTTTTTAACAAATTTCCTGTTTTATATATATTTACAGCTTTCTGAATTTCTTCTTTTAAGTTCTTCATTTTATTTTCTGCACTAGTTATACATTTTAATAAAAACAAACTTTTGATTATTGAAACAACTTTTAATATATAATAAATACAAGTTAAACTTAATAGGTCCCATCGTCTAACGGTTAGGACAGATGGTTTTCAATCATCTAATCGGGGTTCGATTCCCCGTGGGACCGCCACAATTCATTATGAAATTACTAAGAGTTGGAAGTCCTTTTAATGAAAAAGCTGCCTTAATTGATAAAAATGGAATCATTAGAGATATATCCTCAATAGTTAAAGATCTTGATAGAGATACAATAAATTTTGATACGATTAAAATATTAAACAATATTAATCTTGAAAAATTTCCTAAAATAGAAAATAATGTAAGAATAGGTTCCTGCGTATCAAATCCTCAAAAATTTATTGGTATAGGTCTAAACTACTCTGATCATGCTAAAGAAACTGAATCTTCTAAACCAAAAGAACCTATAGTTTTTTTTAAAGCTAATAGTTCTATTATTGGACCTAATGATAATATTTATTTACCAAAAGGTTCCATAAAATCTGATTGGGAAGTTGAGTTGGGTGTTATAATTGGAAAAAAAGCAAAAAATATATCTGAAAATGAATCAATAAATCATATATTCGGTTATTGCATAGTTAATGATGTTAGTGAAAGAGAATATCAATTAGAAAGATCAAATGGTCAATGGGATAAAGGAAAGGCTTTTGATACTTTTGGTCCAATTGGTCCATATCTAGTAACGAAAGATGAAATTAAAAATATACAAAATTTAAATTTAGAATTGAAATTAAACAATAAAGTTATGCAAAATAGCAATACGAGCAATATGATCTTTAAAGTTAACCATATCGTTTCTTATCTAAGCTACTTTATGACCTTAATGCCTGGTGATATTATAACCACAGGTACCCCTCCGGGAGTCGGTATGGGAAGAAAGCCCCAAGTGTTTTTAAAATCTGGAGATGTTATGGTTCTTAAGATTGATGGTCTGGGATCACAAAAGCAAAAGGTGATATAAACTTAACAAATCATTTTTATGACATACTTTGTTTATGTATTAGGTAATTATAAAAAATTTAAATTAACTACTTATGTAGGATACACAAATAGTCTTAAAAAAAGATTAAAACTACACAATGAAGGTAAGGGTGCTAAATTTACAAGAGGAAGAAAATGGAAAATCATATATAAAGAAAAATATAAAACAAAAAGTGAGGCGATTAAGAGAGAATACTATATAAAAAAAAATAGAAGACTTAGAAATTTTATTAAAAATAATATTAATGAAAAAAAAAATAGCAATTTTATTACCATTTAAAGATACTTACACAAAAAATAAAGCTGGATCAGCATCTATCTGGGTTAAAGACTTTATTAAAAATTCGAAATATAAAGATAAAATCTCTATTTACGGTTATATAAAAGATTTTAATAAAAATGATATTATAGACAAAAAAAAATATTTTAATTTAGACTACAATTATGATTTTCTCTTAGGGAGCAAAAATAAAAAATACGTAGAAATTTTTAACAAGACTATTAAAGGTAAAAATATTAATCTTGTAGAAATTCATAATAGACCAAGTTATTTAAATTTTTTAGATACTAAATTTAAAAAAATCTTAATTTTTCACAATGATCCTATAAAGTTAAAAGGCTCAGAAAGTTTAAAAGATAGAACAGAAATAATAAAAAAATGTGAAAAAATTATTTTTGTTAGTAATTGGGTTAAACAAAGATTTTTTGAAGGTTTTAAGATTAAGCATAATCACAAATGTGTTGTTGTTTATCCCAGTATTAATAAATTAAATAAATTTCCTAAAAAAGAAAATATTATAATTTTTGTTGGAAAGTTAAATAAATCGAAAGGTTATAATATATTTGGTACTTCTATAAAAAGAATACTTGATGAATTTAAAAATTGGAAATCTTATGTAATAGGAGACGAGCCAAGAGAGAAATATAATTTTAAGCATAAAAATCTTCATCTATTAGGATGGATAAACCATGACAAAACACTCAAATATTATGAAAAATCTAAAATAGCAGTCAGTCCATCAATTTGGGAAGAGCCATTTGGAAGGACATCAATGGAAGCTGGCTCTCGAGGTTGTGCAACGATTATTTCAAATAGAGGAGGAATTTCAGAAACCAACCTTAATTCCATTATATTAAATAAACTCTCATCTGAAGAAATTTATAAAAAAATAAAGTTTCTTATTAAAAATGATAAGATAAGAAAGAAAATTCAAAAAGATTCCTTTAATAATGTAGTGCACGATCTTAAAAAAAATTCAATTCTTATTGATCAAATAAGAGATGAGACATTATCAAAACTAAAAATTAATTATATAAATAAAAAATCTAAATATAAAATTATACATGTATCAAATTTTGGCCAAAGACAAGCTAACAGGTTATATAACATATCAATTGCTAAAAAAATAAGTAATGGTTTTATACGAAATGGACACGATGTTATAAATATAAGTGACAGAGATGTTGTGAGACTTGGTAGAGATTTTAGCTCATTCAATAAAGGGCTTGATTATTTTAATACATTACTTCTTGATACAATCGATCATTATAAGCCAGATGCATTGGTGCTTGGCCATGTAAATAATCTAAATTTAAATACATTGGATATAATTAAAGAAAAAAATAAAAATATTAGGTTGGCTCAATGGTTTGAAGATAATCTTTATAAAGATGGTCCTGACCCAATAACTAATAAAAATAATTTTCTAAAATATACTGATTATTTAGATCACAATTTCATAACCTCAGATCCAAATTTTTTGGGAATAAATAAAAAATTTAATTGTAGTTATTTACCGATTCCTGTTGATGAAAATATCGAATATTTAAAATGCTATCAAAATGAAAATCCTATAAAAGATTTATTCTTTACAATGAGTCACGGTGTTAATAAAGGAGTTTTAAAAAGAAATAAAACTGATGTAAGGGAACCTTTTGTAAAAAAATTAATATTAGATAACCCTGAAATTATATTTGATATTTATGGTTATAAAAATAAACAACCAATATGGTCAAATGATTTTTACGATGCAATTTATAAATCAAAGATGGCTCTTAATTTAAGTAGAATTAATAACGTCAAATATTATTCAAGCAATAGAATTGCCTCCCTCATAGGTAATGGAATTTTAACTTTTGTTGATATTAAAACAAGATTAAATGATTTTTTTAATTATAATGAAGTCGTCTTTTATAAGAATATTAATGACCTATCAGAAAAATTAAAATTTTATAAAGAAAATAAATATGAGAGAAATTTAATAGCAAAAAAAGGAAAAATTAAATATTTCAAAATATTTAATAATAATATCATTGCAGATTATATGTGTGCACGTTTGTTTGAAAAAAAAGCAAAAAAGAACTTGTCTTGGATGAAATAATATATTCAAAGTTATAGATGAAAAAATTTATAATTAGTTAAATCGATCGAATGAAAAAATATTTGATTTTTAGAACAGATAGGGTGGGTGATTTTATAGTCAGTTGCATTTTAATCAAATCTATTAAGAGGCATTATCCAAATTCAAAAATAACCGTTATTTGCTCTAAAAAAAATTACAATTTTGTCAAAACGATCAACTTAGTAGATAAAGCTATACTTTATCCGAATTCTTTTTTTAAAAAACTTGCATTTTATTTTTTTTTATCAAAGAATAAATTTGACTGCGTTTTATCTCTTGATGGTAAAAAAAGATCAATATTTGCATCATCAATTACTAAATCAAAGATTAAGATTTTTTCAGTCACTAAAAAATATTATAAGTATTTTTATTTTTTATCACGTAAAAATTTTCTTTATATGAGTGATTACAAAACAAGGATTGATGAATTTAAAGAAATTTTAAAAAAAATAGGTTGTAATTTTTCTGAAAAAGATCTTAATATATTTGATAAAGAAAATATTAGAACAAATAATAATATTTTAAAAAAAATTAAAGCATATTCATTTAATATTTTACATTTAGACGAAAAATGGACAACTGGTCTATATAGAGGCAGTAAAGGTATAAGAAATTTTTATTCTATTGAGCCTAAAAAAGAAGAGCTAAGTATCTTCATTAAAGAATTAATATCAAAGAGTAAAAAAAAACTACTTATTACATCAGGTGAAAAGAATAATTTCCTTTTGCGTCATTTGATTGAAGAATACCAACCAATAACTAAATTAAATAATAAATTTACAAAAAAAAAAGTGATTATTTTAGATAATTTATCTTTTTCTGATCTTATATATATTATTAAAAAAACGAATATTCTTATTACATGCCATGGCTCTCCCTCACATATTGCATCTTCATTTAATGTAAAAACAATTGATATTTATGATAAAAATTTACATGACTTTTATTTTTTTTGGACTTCACATTTAAGAAGATACAATTATGTATATCGTGATGATTTTAAAAAATTAAAAAGAAAGATATTCAAGTTTATTTAATTTTTATTTATAAAAATAAAATTATTACATTTTGTTCTTTGTGACAAATTTTTAGTATTTCTTAACTGATTGTCCTCAAAGAAAAAAGACTGATAGCCAAGCTGATTGATTTTATCAATTGTTGCTTGCACATCATTTTTTGTATGCTTTTCTTCAATTTCAACCAACAATATGGGTTTATTTTCATTAATTATCTTCTTTGCTCCATTAATTACTTCTATTTCATGGCCCTCAACATCAATTTTGATTAATCCAACATCTTTATTTTTAATTATATTATCTAATTTATCTACTTTGACATTAAACTTCTCAAAGTCATTAAAAGTATTTTTTTCATGAATTGTAGCACAACCTAATCTAAACAATTCTTCGAAATTATTTTTAAAAATAGAATTGTTTCTTTTGGGCACTCGAAGATTAACGCTTCCTGTTTTATTTGAAAGCGCCATATTATATAAACACATATTTTTAATTATTTTTGTTAAGTGTTTCATTAAATAAGGACATATAATTGGATTTGGTTCAAAACCATACACAAAATTAAAATATTTGCTCATTTCATATGAATAAACGCCCCTATATACACCAACATCAATTGCACTTTTCTTCTTATCTCCAAATTTTTTTATTAAATTTAATTCTTTTTCATAACCATTTTTTATTGCTCTTTTTAATCTTTTTTGAAGTTGAATTTTCTCTGGAATTATTTTTTTAAGAAAAAATTCTATATCTTTTATAAAATTCATTTTAAATTTTAATTTTATTTAGTGCATTGTTTTTAAATAAATTAGCTTCTTTAATATATCTCCGAACCATTTGTGTTGTCTTATGTCCTGTCATAGCCATTATACTTCTTTCTTCAGCTCCTAGCTCTGCTGTAGATGTAGCAAAACCTGATCTTAAACTATGACCTGAGTATTTTTTTGAATCTAATCCCGCTAGATTAGTATATTTTTTAATTGTAAGAGCAACACTTTTATCTGAAATATTAAAAATTTTACCTGATTTAATCTCAAGTTTGTCTATTAATTTTTTTAATGAAATGACAGGACAGTATTTTGGATTGGAAAAGTAGGGGATACCTTTGGTCATTCCTTCTCCTGATTGATCAGTTTTAGATCTTTTAACAAATATTTTTACACCTTCGGGAACAAAATCTAAATCCTCATAATCTATCCCAACAAGTTCAGATCTTCTAAAACCACCGGAAAAACCTAAGAGTATTAATGCACGATTTTTTATACTGATTTTTTCATTTTTTTCTTTATCAATTACATCAACAATCATCTTTAAATCGTTAATTAATATTGGGTTTTTAGCTTTTTGATAACTTCCTAATATCCTTTTTATACCCATTAAATTTTCTGTAATCATTGGATGTTTTACATCTATATAGTGTCCAGAAATTTTATGTATTACACTTATTGATGCTAGCCTCCTTTTTAAAGTACTAAACTTTGATGATTTTGATAAATGAGTAAGATATAATGTTATAACTTTTGGCTCAGATGGCATCGTTTTAAAGCCATTTCTAATGCAAAAACTAGAAAAATCTTTATAGTCTGCTTTGTAGGCCCTTAAGGTATTAGAAGCCTTTGAACTTCTAAGATTTTTTAAAGTCTCTAATTCTAAACTTTTAACATCTGTTACTAAACTTGTCATATATTTCCGATAACCATTAATTATCGGAAGTTTATAATAGAGTAATTTGAAGATGTCAAGTAATGAATTATAGTAGTTTAAATTATGTTTGATAATAGAAAGCGAATTATATTAGACAGAGGTCCAAGTTGGCCTGATTATCAGGCTGCTGAGCCGTTTGTAATTCGTTATTACCCCCTATTTAGACATAGACCTAAGTGGTTTCCCTTCAATATCTTCATACATAAGCTTCTAAAGAGCGATTTGGGGGACTTGCATGACCATTATTGGTCATATGTTAGTATAATGCTTAAGGGAGGTTATTGGGAGACGACTGAAAAGGGTACTTTTTGGAGAAAGCCAGGGTATATCGGGTTTAGAAGGTATAACAGTCGACATAGTCTTAAGATCCCTGATGGAAAGTGCGCCTGGACGTTATTGTTTGTAGGACCTAAACGGGAAGCAAAATTACATTCTAAATACTCAAAAAACCCTTAATTTTAGCCATTTTTTTACCTTTTTGACTCTTATTTTTTAAATTTACTATATTCACCCTTCAGTTGTAGCTTTTATCCCTAATTTCTTAAATAGACCCCTTCTATGGGCGTTTAATCGCTATATTCCAATACTGCAACCCTTGAGAATTAACATTTTTTTAAACTCAATTTTTGCCTATCTTTGCTTAAATACATCCCTATTTTTAAGGCTAATTTTACCCCTTATAATCAAATAATATTCAATTACTATCTGATTCTTAAATAACCCCTGTTTTTCCTACCTTATTTAATACTGCTTAATCCTTATATTCTAATATTATAATTTACTTTAAATATATTATTTAACTTATTGATTTTATTAAATATTTTAATATACTTAAAGTAATACCTTAAGATTAAACTACTTAACTAATAGTACTGTCCTTTCTCTAAATGATATGTAAATACCAGAACATACAATTATGGTTAAACCAAACCATGTCCAATAATGAGGAAAATCACCAAAGTAGTAATAACCTAGCATAATATTTGTAACGATTTCAAAATAACCAAAAGGTGCAAGTTTTGAAGCATCAGCATATTTAAGTGATAGAATTAAAAATAAATGACCAAGACAAGCAAAGATACCCATCAAAGCAAGGAGAGACCATTGATTAAAGGTTGGATTTACCCAAACCATAGGAACTATGAATGAACCAAGTATAGCCCCTACTACACCAGTTAATAATAAAGTTAATAAAGGACTATCTGAGGTATGAAGTTTACGAGTTATAACAAGATAGATGCCGTAGAAAAAACCTGTTCCTAGCGCAGCTATACTCGCTAAATTAAATTCTATAAATCCAGGTCTAATTACAATTAAACTTCCTATAAAACCAATTATTACTGCAGACCATCTTCTAAAGCCTACTTTTTCACCTAAAAAAATAGGAGATAGAGCTGTAGTAATTAGAGGTGCTACAAAGGCAAGGGTTAAAGCTTTAGCCATAGAAATTATAGAAATAGAGTAAAAAAATAATACATTAGCGCAAAATAAAGTTAATCCCCTAAAAAATTGCAACTTTGGTTGAGTGCTCATTGTTAAATTTTTTCTGAAGAAAAAAAACATAAAAGGTAAGGTAAAAAAAACTGTAAAAAAATATCTAGCCCATGTAATTTGAAAAAAAGATAATTCAGCGCTTAAATACTTAGCTATAGTATCCATGAACGGTAATATAGCCCATGCCAATAGATTGTAAGAAATAGCTTTCACAGCTAATTAAAGTATTTTAAAGCTATAAATACTACAACAATTAAAGTGAAAAATGACATGAATGTAGACAAGGCTACAGTACTTGCTATGCTATTTGATATTTTTTTAGATGAATAAATTTCACTAATTAGAAAAGTAAGTACCGCTGATGGCATAGAAGCTTGAATAAACATTACACCAGCTTCAACACCGGAAAGGTTAAAAAATTTAACAAAAGCTAAACCAATGATAGGGCCTATAATAACTCGAATAAATGAATAAATAAGTGTTTCCTTAACTGCGAAGACTTTAAGTTTTGATAACGCAACACCGAGAGACATTAAAACTAAAAAGATTGTAGAATAACCAATTAAAAAAGTTGCGTTCTCTAAAAATTTTGGCGCAGGAATTTCATAATACACAAATACTAATGAAACTAATAGAGCGTATACCGGAGTACATTTTAATAAAGGTTTTATAGAAAATTTCTTACTTGATAGCAAAATATTTAGACTAAAGTGAAAAACTAGTATCATAGCTGTTACTGCAGTAGCTATAGCCAAACCAATTTTTCCATAAGCAAATAAGCATAGAGGCATACCCATATTACCAGTATTTGGTAAAATCAATGGAGGTAACAACCTATAGATATCCTTATTTAATATTTTCAGGATTATTAGTCCGATAATTGAAAAAATCAAAACATACAGGGTAATGTAATATGAAAATCTTAAAAATAGCTCAATACTTATATTTGTAGTTGTTAATGAATAGAAAATAATAGCTGGCAAACCGAAATTACCTGCAAATGTAGTGATGAATTTAGTGTTGAATTTAGGGTCTTTTTTTCCATACCAATAACCTATTCCAATTGTCAAAAAAACAGGAAAAAGAACTTCAAAAAGCTTAGCTATCAAATCCATTTTATGGTCTTCCTGGAACTGGAAGTGGTTTATTTGGATCCTTGTAGCCTATCGCTTTTTCAAACTCAGTAAGACGTCTGTATATAGACCTAAGTTCAGTAATTCTTGTCCAATTTTGGATAAATAAAGAAAAACTACCCTGAACTTCTCTAAACGCACTCGAAGTTTGTATTAATATACCTAGTGTCATGGCTCCAGTAAATAAACCTGGACCCATAATTATATATGGAACTATTATCATTGTTTGATTGTACATTATTACCCACAAATCAAAGTAACCATAGTGTAAAAATAGACGATGATAGTTAAATTTTATACCAGAGAATAATTCCAATATTGTAGGTGGTTTAGCATACTCTACTCTGTCGTCTTCACCGTAAACTAATTCTTTTCGAAATGCTGCTTCAACAACTTGGTTATTATATTCTAAGCCAGGTAATTTTATACCTACAAACCAGCTAATTATAAGTCCACCTAAACTTGCTGTGAGAGAAATGTAAACTAAAGATCCAGTTATATCTTGAAGCCAAGGTATAATAACATTTGAAGATAATCCCCAAAGTATTGGAATAAAAGCTATTAGCAACATAATCGCTCTTACAACTTGAAGTCCAATGCTTTCAACAATTTTGGCAAAATTCATACAATCTTCTTGAATTCTTTGTGATGCACCTTCTACCTTAGCATCAACTTTTTTCCAATAAGGCATGTAAGCAAATGTCATCGCCTCTCTCCAACGAAACGCATACAATCGTGTAAAATAATTTGTAATTGTATAAATTATTACATAAGGAATGGCCAATTTCATAAAAAGGTAGATTCCATCATAAAATTCAGAGACATCCCTCTCGGTAGCTTTTTGTAGAAGATCATAAAAACCTTTATACCATTCATTAATTTTTACATCGATCCAAGTCTGAGCTAGTAAAGATCCAATTATAAAAAGAAAACCTCCCCATGCCCACAAACGCCATTTTTTACTAAAAAAGAAACTTTTAATCATTTATTTTAAAAAGTTATCCGTATAAGATTTTTTGATTATTTTACTCTCTTGAGGATCAATAATATAATAATCTATATTATTTTTCTTTGCATAATTTATTGCTTCTTCTTTTTTCTCAAATTCTAATTTAACTTCTGACATAGTATCCTTGGAAGTTTCCCAACCTGTTAAAGGATTTACTCCAGTGTTTAAAGTATCAAATTCTAATATCCAGTTCTTTGTGTTTCTTTTACCTGACTGCATCGCAGTTTTACTTGGTTTATATATTTTTGCTTTTCTCATAACATTTTTGGTCGGGGCGGCAGGATTTGAACCTGCGACCCTCTGGTCCCAAACCAGATGCGCTACCAGACTGCGCTACGCCCCGTTTTTAGGTTTTATAGGATATATGCCCATTTTAAGCAATTGAAAGATGATGATTTTCTCTACTTTTTATATTATTTATTAAATCTACACTAATAATTCACAATTAAATGTTTTTAAATAATTACTCAAAATTACAAAAAAGAGAATCTCTTTTAATAATACTGCTCTTAGTTTTATCCTTTTTGGGACGTATACCTGTAATACTAAGTTTAGGTGATATTGAAATCGAGAATGAATGGACAATATTATTAAACAATCTGTTAAATCACAGCACTTTAGCTTCCACTCGATTTGGGGAATTTTTACTACCAAATCTTTGGATGCCTCCTCTATATGCTTACTATCTTTATTTTTTTACTTTTTTTAATTTTGAATATCAAAATTTTATACTATTAATTTTATTCTCTCAATCTGTATTAGCATCAATATCAGTTCTAATTTTTTATAAAATTAATAAATTTTTTTTCTCAAATAAAATTAGTTATTATAGCTCATTAATATTTTCATTTTTTCCATTATTCATATATGCATCGGGTCAAATTTCTTCAATTTCATTAACAATTTTTTTATCTATGTTTTTTTATTATTACTTTTTTAAAGTTAAAAAATATAAAAAAAAAATACACATTTTTTTTCTAGGATTTGTAGCAGGTTTATTAATTCTTGTAAGTCGTGAATTTACCGCTATTGTTGTCTTAACTTCTCTATATTTATTTTTATTTTGTAAAATTTCATATAAAAAAATTACATTAATTTTATTAATTACGATTATTACAATATCACCCTATTTAGTAAGAAATTATTTAATATTTGATAAATTTATTATTCATGCTGGTTTTGGCTATAATCTGTGGAAAGGAAACAATCCAAAATCAAAAGTGCAAGGTTTCGAAACGGCAGATAAAAATCTTAAATATAATATTGATAAAATACCTAAAGATAAATTTTATAGAATTAATGAAAATAAAATTTATATGAATGAAGCTATTAATAATATTAAAAATGATCCCAAAAGATATTTAGTATTATATATTAAAAAAGTTACTTCATTTTTTTTTATTGATTCAGAAAGTTCTTATCCAAATTATTACAATCCAATACATTACATACCAATTTTAGTATTAGCATTTACATCCTTAATTGGAATTTTTTTATCTAATAAAAAATCTTCTGATTTTAATTATTTATTATTAATATTTTCTTTTCAATCTTTTCAATACTTCCCAGATATAAAATTTATATAATTCCATTTCAAATTATATTTTCTAATATTTTTATTACTCATGTAATTAAAAAATATATTGATAGGAATTCAGTTAAAGATTAAACCTATCTATTAACAATTTTATTGATATAGTTTTTTAGGTCAATTTTTCCAAAATGTTTATATACTTTATTAGATAAATTCATACTGGTTAACGCAGAAGCATATCTCTCACCCGGTCTCTTAGATAAAAATCTTATTTTGTTACTAAACATTTTAGCTACTTCTAATATTGAGTAACTCTTATGATGAGCAATACTATAATGTCTACATAGATTTTTTTTCCAGGCTAAGTAACAAATTTCTACAGTGTCATATATGTGAGTAAATCTTCTTGTTTGACTTCCAGGTTTAACTATTGGTAGGTTTTTTTTGGATTTAAAATGATCTTCAAATATTCCTATAACGGTAGCCATATTTCCTTTACAAATTTGGTGAGGTCCGTAAACATTATAAAAATAAATTACTTCGTATTTAAAATTAAACCATTTTTTTAAATTCTCCAATAATTCTAAATTTTTTGCCTTTGTGAAGGCATAGGGAGATAAATTTTTATCCTTTCCCTTGTTGCCTAAAGATGCTGATGTAGCAGAGTAAATAAGTTTAATTTTGTTTCTTAAGCAATAATTAAAAATGGCAGCAGTGCCAATAGAATTTGAATTAATACATTCATTCATTTTTATAAAACTTTGATAAATTCTGGCAAATTCCCCAAAGTGAAATATAGAATTAATATTTTTTTGATTATTTAATATATGTGAAATATTTTTAGTATCAGCTTTTATATAACGAACTCTCTTGTTTCTAATATGATTTTTTTTAGATCCAGATGAGTAATTGTCTATACTAATTATCTTATATTTAGTTTTTCTTAAAAATAGATTAATTAAGTTTGTTCCAACAAAACCAGCCCCTCCAGTAATAACAATATTATTTTTTTTCATATTAAATGTTTATTGATAATCCATCGTAAGCAGGTAATACATTTTTTGGAAGTTTGCGCAACAAAAATTTATAATCTAAATCGTAATGTAAATTTGTAAGTATAGTTTTTTTAGGTTTTAATTGATTAATGACTTGCAACGCCTCTCTTAAATTAAAATGCGTTGGGTGGCTTTTTATTTTTAAGCAATCAAGAATCAAAAAATTTAAATTTTTAAGCTCATTTAAATGAATAATAGATAGATCTTTACAATCACTTAAGTATGCAGTTTTATTAAAAATATAACCTAAGCTATTTATTCTTCCATGTTTAACTATTATAGATTTAAAATCAATTTTTTCATTTAACTTACCAAGTGAAAAATTCGACTTAATTACATGTGGTTTAACTATAGGTTTATAGTCTGGTATCTTTTTAAAGAGATAGCTTTGTGTTTTTTTTAAATAATTTATTGTGCTTAAATCACTATAAATATTTATTCTTTTTTTATACTTCCAATAAAAAGGTCTTATTTCAAACAATCCATTAGTTTGATCAGCATGTTTATGTGTATAAATAACAGACGATATATTTTTAATTTTATTTTTTATTAACTGGCCTTTAATATCTGGTGAAGTATCTATTAATATAACATTAGAACCTTTAATTATTGCTGCAGAGCATCTAGTTCTAATATTTTTTTTGTTATTTTTATCGCATTTACCCCAATGCCCGTCTATTCTTGGAACTCCTACTGAACTACCGCAACCTAAAATCACAAATTTTGTATTCATTCTAGTTTAATTTAAATAAATTCATAAAATTTTTAGTTGTATTTTTAATAACAATCTCTTTATCTACTTTTTTTATTGCAGCTAATTTTTCTACTGTATGAGTTATATAAGATGGTTCATTAGGTTTTCCTCTGTGTGGCAATGGTGCTAAATAAGGTGAGTCTGTTTCAACAAGCAATTTATCGAGTGGAATAGATGCAACTGTTTCGGCAAGAACATTAGAATTCTTAAAAGTAATTATTCCACTTACTGAAATATAACAACCAATATCTAATAGCTTATCAGCAAAATTTGATGATCCTGTAAAACAATGAATTAAAACTCTTAGTTTATTATTCATCATTTCTTTTTTTATAATCTCAAATGTTTCATCTTCAGCATTACGAGAATGTACAATAACTGGAATATCTAATTTGGCAGCAGCTTTTATATGTGAAATAAAACTTTTTTTTTGGACATCTTTATCACTATGATTATAGTAGAAATCTAATCCAGTCTCACCTACGCCAATAATTTTATTATTATTTTTGATTGATTTAATAATAAAATCTGAATTAACGTCAGTAAAATTTTTAGTTTCATGAGGATGTATTCCAAAAGTTCCATAAATATTATTATATTTATTTACAATAACTTTAATTTTCTCAAAACTTTCTAAAGTAGTACAAATAGTTAATAAATTATCAACATTATTTCTTTTTGCTCTATTTAAAACATTAAATAATTGATCATAAAGATTAGGATAATCTAAATGACAGTGAGAATCTATTATCATCAGGTTATTTTTTTAAACAGTATTTCCAGTTTTTTAATTTTAATTTTATCTGGAATTATTTTTTCTCCATCAAGAAAAGAAAGATTTCTTGATTTTGAATCTATATTTAAACTATCTAGTACTTTGTTTGATGCTAAAGGAATTATTGGATTTAATAAGATAGATATTTTTGCAATTTCTTCCAGCGCTATATGTAATACATTATTCATTTTATCCACGTCATTTTTTTTAAGTTTCCAAGGCTCCTCATCATTTATATATTTATTTGTTAAAAAACTAATATCTATAACTGATTTAATATAATTATTTAAATTTTGATTATCCATAAAATCTCTTAAATTTTCAGTTAATAATTTTGTATCTTTAATTATCCTTTTGTCAGAATTTGATAAATTTTTATTTTTTACTACGCTGCCATTGCAATTATTATTTATAAAAGTAAAAACTCTTTGACATAAATTACCATAATTGTTAGCCAAATCACTGTTAATACAATTTTCCAAGCTCTTCAAAGAAATACTTCCGTCACTGCCGTGAGAAACTTCCTTCATTAAATAATATCTCAACTCATCAATTCCATAATTATCAATTATCTCTAAAGGATTAAGGATGTTTCCTTTAGATTTAGACATTTTTTCATCTCCTGATAAAATCCAACCATGTCCAAATACCCTGCTTGGCGGGTCTATCTTGGCAGCAAATAGAAAAGCTGGCCAATATATTGCATGAAATCTTAAAATATCTTTTCCTATAACATGTACTGAAGCTGGCCAAAACTCTTTATAAAGTTTTCCATTTATATTTGGATAGTCAAGCGCACTTAAATAATTCGTTAAAGCATCTAGCCAAACATATATAACGTGCTTACTATTGTTGGGTGTCTTAATACCCCAAGTAAAAGAAGTCCTGCTAACAGATAGATCTTTTAATCCACTTTTAACAAAATTAATTACTTCATTTCGTCTTGAAAGAGGTAGAATAAATTTTTCATTTTTTTCATAAAATTGTAACAATTTATTTTGCCAGGCAGATAATTTAAAAAAAAAAGACTCCTCTTCTACCCACTCAACTTCTGAACCAGAAAATGTAGAATATTTTTTTCCATTTTTTTCAATAACTTCGTTATCATTATAATAAGCTTCATCTGAAACTGAATACCACCCTTTATATTTTGAAAGGTATATATCACCTGACTTTGTTAATTTATTCCACAAATCGTTTACAGATTTGTAATGTCTCGTTTCTGTAGTTCTAATAAAGTCATCATTTGATAAATTTAACTTTTTAGTTAAATCTCTAAAAACTTTTGACAATTTATCACAGTAAGATAAAGGTTCTAAGCCAGCTTTCTCAGCAGCTTTTTGTATTTTTAATCCATGTTCATCAGTTCCAGTTAGAAAAAAGACATTACATTTATCATTACGTTTAAATCTAGCAAAAACATCTGCTATGATACTTGAATATGCATGCCCCATATGGGGAACACCAGATGGGTAATATATAGGAGTAGTTATATAGTAATTATTTTTTTTCATTTTTAAGAATTTTATCAATAGTAAATAATAAATTTTTCTTATCTAGATGAAATTTTTTCATATTAGTAATTAGATAAAGAATTTTATTTTTATTATTGTAATAATTATTCACATTTAAAACATTATTAAAAGCTAAGTGATTATAATAATTTTCAATAAATAAAGTAATATAATTTAATAATTCAGAATCTTTTTTTGTCTTATAAATATCCATCATATATAAAATGCAAGATAATTGATCTTCAGAAATATCGAGATTTGACTCTTTTAAGATTAAAAAATATTTCAAAAAATTACCCGGTGTATCAAAATATAAAAAATTATTTAACTCTAGATCTGTAGATGTTAAATCATAATCAGCTATAATTTTATTAAAGATCTTTTTTTTATCAGAAGTGGTAAAATGAATTTTAAACTCTATGCATCTTGATTTAATGGTATCCATAATTTCAAAATTTTCATCGTGATTAATAAAAAATAAAGTATTTTTTGAGGGTTCTTCAAGAGCTTTTAATAAAGAATTTGATGAACTTAAGTTTAAAAACTCTGCATTATCCAATAATACTATTTTTATTTCTTTTGAGTAAGTTGTTTTGTTTAAATATTTTAAAAGCTTTCTCGTTTGTTCAATTTTAATCTCCTCATTTATTAGAATATTTTTTAATAAAAAAAAATTTGGATGAGCATCATTATTAATTAATTTAAAAGTTGAATTCTCAGGATTTATTTTAAAATTTTCATATGAATAACTATATTTTTCATCTTGAGACAAAAGATAATTAATAAAATGATAGATAAATGTAGATTTACCAATACCTTTAGGTCCACTTATTAATATTGTGTTAGGTAATTTATCTTTTTCGTAAAGATTTTTAAATGAATCAAAATAATTTTTATACCCATATAGATTAATTTGACTTATTGGTTTTATAATTTCAATTTCTTTTTCAGATCTCATTTTTTAATTTTATTTCTAAATATTTGATTAGTTTTACTACTTTCATGAAGGACTAAAGTTTCCGAAATAAAACTATCATTAGAATATTTAATACCTTTTACTAAATCTCCATCGGTAACTCCAGTGGCACAAAATATTACATCCCCTTTTACCATATCATCAATATTATACTTTTTGTTTAGATCGCTAATACCTAGTTTTTTGGCTCTATCTTTTTCATTAGAATCCTGAAAAAATAATCTAGTCTGCATTTGACAACCTAAACATTTAAGAGCTGCTGCTGCTAAAACTCCTTCTGGTCCACCACCAATTCCTAAATAGATATCAATGTTTTTACTTTGATCAGCTACTGAAATTACACCCGAAACATCACCATCAGTAATAAAAAATATTTTTACTCCCAAATCAGTCAAATCTTTTATTATTTTTTCATGTCTGGGTCTTTTAAGTACACATGCTGTTAGTTTATCAGGTTTAACTTTTTTAGCTTCTGAAAGAAGTTTAATATTTTTTTTAACATCAAAATCTAAATCCACTATATTTTTCGGTAAATTTACTCCAACAGCAATTTTTTCCATATAAATGTCTGGAGCATGAAGTAAATTTCCTTTTCTGGTCACAGCTAAGACTGAAAGTGCATTAGGTAAATTTTTGGCAGTAAAATTTGTACCTTCTAAAGGATCGACAGCTATATCAAATTCTTCACCTTTTCCAGTACCAACGCTTTCATTAATATAAAGCATTGGAGCCTCATCCATCTCACCTTCTCCAATTACTATTTTTCCCTTAATATCAATTTTATTAAGTTCATTTCTCATTTCATCTACTGCAGCTTTATCTGCTGCAATTTTATCATTTTTACCTCTAAAAATTGAAGCTCCAAAAGCTCCTCTTTCAGTAGTTTTTACAAAAGAGTCGATGAAACTCTTATTAATAATCATTTATACAGTTTCTATTCTTATAAAAGTTGGTTTTTTTAAGACAAATTTATTTTTCGTTAAATGTAAAATCAAATTGTTGAAATTTTTTTCAATATTTTCATGTGTAATTATAATTATTGAAGCTTTTTTATTTTTTTTATTTGGTTTTTGAATTAAATTTTTTATAGAAATTTTATTTTTAGCAAAAATTTTTGTTATAGATGAGAGAACACCAGGTTGATCTTTTACTTCAATTCTAAGATATGATGAACATAAATGATTTAATATATCAAATTTTGATATTTTTTTGCGTTCAGAAAAAGATACACCAAAAGGATAATTTACTTCACCTTTCAATATAGTACACAAATCTGATATTATAGCAGATGAAGTTGGACCCGGACCAGCACCTTCACCTTGAAGAACAGATTTACCAATAGGCGAACCATCAACAACAACAGCATTAAGAACTCCATCAATTTTTGCTATATAAGAATTTTTTAAGATTAAACACGGATGCACCCGCTCCATTAATTTATTTTTTTTAACTTCAGAAATAGATAGAAGTTTAATTTTATATCCCAAACTTTTTGCATATAAAATATCAGTTAAATTAATATTCTGAATTCCTTCAGTTAAAATTTTATTTTTTGAAATGGATTTATTAAAAGCAATAGATGATAAAATCCTGAGTTTTGAAGCTGAATCGTTTCCATTTAAATCTGATATTGGATTAGTTTCTGCAAATCCAAGTTTTTTAGCTTTATTTAGTATTTCATTAAAACTTTTATTTTTTTTTTCCATAGAAGAAAGAATATAATTGGTAGTTCCATTAAGAATTCCATAGATTTTATTAATCTTATTAGCGATTAAACCTTCTTTGATTGATCTGATAACAGGAACACCACCAGCTACAGAAGCTTCATATTCAAGATTTACATTATTCTTTTCTGCCAAATGTCCTAACTCATCTCCGTATTTAGACATTAAAGCCTTATTTGCTGTAATTACGTGCTTTTTATTTTTTAAGGATGAAAAAACTAGTTTCTTTGCCGCACCTTCAGAACCTCCAATTAATTCAACTACAATATCAATATCTTCCTTTTTTGATAAATCTATAGAATTTTTTACCCATTTTTTTTTTGGAATTTTTATTTTTCTATTTTTAGAAATACTTTTGGCTGAAATGTATTTAATTT